>JBAXIL010000015.1:0-37714 GCA_037138355.1 bacterium | reverse complement strand
AATACGAAGTGACTTATGATTTATGGTTCACGGTTAGAACTTGGGCTTTAAACCATGGATATACAATTGTTTCTTCTGGTCAGGAAGGAAAAGATGGTAGTCAAGGTGCAGATCCTACTTCGGCAAAGTATCAACCAGTCACTGCTATGAGCTGGAGGGGTGCTATAGTGTGGTGTAATGCGTATAGCGAAATGAATGGATTAAAACCTTGTTATTATGCTGATTTAAGTTTAACTACTGTAATAAAAGATTCAAGCAACGCTAATGCTACTGTCTGCGATGCTGCGGTTTGTGATTGGGAAGCTACTGGATACAGATTGCCATCAGAAGGTGAGTGGCAATATGCTGCAAGTTATAAAGACGGTTCGAGCTGGCAGCCATATGATTATGCCAGCGGAGCAACAGCGGACTATAATGATGCTACTGCGACAGGACTTGTGGCTTGGTATATGGCTAATGCAGGAGATGCTGATCATAATGTTGGTGGCAAAAATGCTAATGCTCTTGGTATTTATGATATGGCTGGAAATGCGTTTGAATATTGTTGGGATTGGTATGGAGATTATCCAGGCAATTCTACGGATTACAGAGGACCTAATAGTGGTACCGAAATCGTGGTACGGGGTGGAAGTTTTGGTATGAGCGCGGTACCAATGAAGGTAGGAACCCGATCCTATTCATCCAAGAATGGAAGTGCATATTGGTTTGGATTCCGCGTAGCGAAGAGCTAATAATTTTTTAAATTGAATTAAAATAAAAAAAGTCCGGTGCTTTAAAGCCGGACTTTTTTGTTTTATACCATTATATATATGCAATAAAAAGCATTGAAAAGAGCTACTTTAGTGAGAAAAACATATAGGTGGGGGAGGCGTTTTTTATAAAATTATACTTGCATAATACCCCTATTTATGATATTTTATTTGCTCACTGCTATTCTTGCAGGTAGGGATTTTATTGTCCCTATGGTTGTTTAAAAAAGGCTAAGAATTGAAAGGAGATTTTGAATTATGGTAAAAACGTATGAGGCGATTATTTTTTTGAAACCCACTTTATCTGAGGCAGAGACAACGGCTATCACGACAAAGATAAAGACCTATATTTCAGAGGGTAAGGGCGAACTGCTTGAAGAGAAGAAAGTAGAAAAGAAAAGACTTCCTTTCCTTGTAAAAAAGACAAGAGAAGGTTTTCATTGTTATTTTAAGTTTACGGCTGATTCCGCAGTAATCAACACTATCAAGGATAGAATCAGGCTGATTGAAGGCATTAACAGGTTAACAGTAGCTAATGCATCAATGACTTTAAAATTTCCTGAAAAGATTAAAAAAAGAAAAGTAGTTCCTGTAACAGCGCCAGTAGCACCAGCGCCAGCGACTGAAGCATCCCCAAAAGATACACAGGCTTAAGTCAATATATAGGAGTTAGGACAAGTCATGCCAAATCTAAATAAAGTTTTGCTTATGGGTAATCTCACCAGAGATCTGGAGATTAAATACGCAAAAAATGGTCAGCCAATTACTAATTTAAGGTTAGCCATAAATAGAACATATATGACACAGTCAGGCGAAAAGAAAGACGAAGTGTGTTTTGTAACAGTAGTAGTATGGGGTCAGCAGGCAGAGTCCTGCTTCACATATTTGAAAAAAGGTTCATCGGTATTTATTGAAGGTAGATTGCAATACAGAGTAATTGATGCAGAAGCAATAGAAAAGAAAAATATTCTCGAAGTAATAGCTGATAAAGTTCAGTTTCTCGATAAAAAGAAAAAAGAAGGCGAAGCGTCACAGGAGCACTCGGAAGAGTCCTCAGGTGTTACGCCGCCGGCTGACGAACAGCCATTTTAAGGAGGAAATACTTAATGGAAAAGCGTAGTGGTAGCAGTAGTCATGGAAGCCATGGTGGACAAAGAAGTGCAGGCGGAGGCGAAGGCAGAAGCAAAGGCTTTGGCTTCAAAAGAATAAAGAAAAAAAGATGTAAAATGTGCGTCAATAGAATCAAAGCCCTTGACTTTAAGGATGAAGATTATTTGAAGAACTTTTTGACGGAGAGAAGTAAAATGATTCCGAGAAGAGTAACTGGTAATTGCGCAAAACATCAGCGTATGGTTACAAGAACAATCAGAAAAGCCAGAGAAGCGGCTATACTGCCTTTTACTGCGGAATAGTTTTCTTTTTTTAAATAACTAATAAGAAGGCAAAAAATGCCGGTAAATATATGGGATTTAATAATTTCTTTTGCAGTTCTTCTGATTTTTTTTGGTGTACTTGATCTTATCATAGTACAACTTATCAGAAGAAACACTAAATGGTACCTAATAATAACCGCAGGAGTGATATACTTCGCGGTTATTTTTTTTGGATTTTTTTTCTTAGCCAAGCAGTCCTCGGGACAGAATGTTACGCAGTATGTAGTCGCAGAACTAAATAATAATCTGGATGTAATAGTTGCACAACAGAAGAAAAGCGGGCTTTCAGAGCAGGAAATACAGGCCTTAAGAACGAACTATGATTTATTTGTAATCAAAACATTTCCTGCTTGGGCTTTTATAAGCACTCTGTTTTTGGTCTTCCTTAATTATCTTGTTGTGAGACTTTTTGTTTTTCGTAAGTATGGAATAAAAAGTGAATTGAAAACATTCGAGCTTTGGTACCTAAATGAAAGTGTTATATGGTTGATTATAGTCGCTCTTCCAGTTATACTTCTTAAGCAATATATTCCTCAGGTGTGGATATATTACGCGGCACTAAATATTGTCTTTGTTCTATCAAATATTTACTTTTTTATAGGAATGGGAATACTTTCTTTTATGTTAAAGAAATTTAAATTGCCTTTTTTGCTTCGAGTGTTAGCATATATGGGAGTTATTTTCTTTATGTATCTGACTATTTTAGTTGTGCTTGTGGGTGTTATGGATACTTGGTTTAATTTTAGGAAAATAGAAAAAGGGGGCAAGCCATGGAAGTAATGCTCAAGGTAGATGTAAAAGCAGTAGGCAGGGCAGGACAGGTCATAAATGTGTCTGAAGGATATGCGAGAAACTTTCTTTTCCCATCTAATAAAGCCGTGATAGCTACTCCTGCTGTGATAAAAGAATTGCAGGCAAAACTTGAACGCAAAAAAGATAAAGTAAGTGATGAAGAAGTTTTTTTAAAAGGTCAAGCAGTAAAGCTTGCCGAAGTAGAGCTAACCATAAAGAAAAAAGCACATGATGATGAAAAGTTATTTGGTTCTGTATCTGAAGCAGAAATCGCAGACGCACTTGTCCTTTTGGGATTTAAAGTAGATAAGCACGATGTGGTTTTAGAGGAGCATATTAAAAAACTGGGAAGAAAAGATGTTAAACTGAAATTCAAATACGAAATAATAGCAACTATAAAAATAAATGTAATTAAGGAAAAATAATGGCTGGAAGAAAACCTCAGGCAAACAAGTTGGAAGCATACAGAAATGAAAATAAAGGCAAAGTCCCGCCAAATAACATAGAAGCGGAGCAGTGCCTTTTAGGTAGCGTATTATTAAAACATGATATTTTTGATGAGGTGCTTGCTATTGTTAATTCTCCTGATTTTTATGAGCCAAGACATTCTATAATATTTGATTCTATGAAAGAACTCAACTCACAAAGTCGTTCCATAGATTCACTCACAGTTACAGAAAGTCTCGCTACAAAAGGCCTTTTAGAGCAGGTCGGAGGCGTATCTTATGTCTCCTCGCTCGCTGATTCTGTTCCAACATACGCTCATGCTGCTGAATATGCTGAGATAGTCCGTAATAAATCAATGCTCCGTAATATGATTGATTTGTCAACCAGCATAGTAGAAGCCTCGTATAGGGAAGAAATTACCACTACAGAAATAATACAAAGTGCTGACGAAATGCTTTTCAAAATTTCACAACGCACTCAGACAGAATCATTTGACGAAGTGAGTGATAAAGTCGGAATGGTTTTTGAAAAAATAACAGAAAGAGCAAAAAATCCAGATGCCATAGATGGCTTACAAACTGGCTTTCAAAAAATAGATGATTGTACAACGGGACTTAAAGAAGGACAGCTGGTAATCATAGCCGCAAGACCTGGTATAGGAAAAACATCTCTTGCTATAAATATCGCACATAGCTTGGCTGTCAAATATCAAAAGAATATACTTATCTTTTCTTTTGAAATGAGTTCGGACGATTTAATACGGAGAATGCTTGCCGTGGGTTCGAGAGTACCTCTACAAAAAATCAGAATGGGTCGCATAGATTCTAAAGATAAAGCACAACTTATGCACGCAGCAGGCGAATTGTCAGAGACAAATATATTTATAGATACCGCTGATAACAATGTTTTTGAAATGCGCGCGAAGACAAGAGCAAAAATGAGCGACCTAAAAAAGAATGGCAAAAAGCTTGACCTTGTAATCATAGATTATATGCAGTTAGTAAAGCCAAATGATACTTTACAACGCGAACAACAGATATCACAGATATCCAGAGGTTTTAAAACTATGGCTATGGAATTAAAGCTTCCAGTTATTGCACTTTCGCAGCTAAATCGCGAAGTAGAAAAAAGAGAAAAATCGCCTGATAAAACATCCCCTCCAAGATTATCTGATTTGAGAGAATCAGGTGCTATAGAACAAGATGCTGACCTTGTAATTTTTATACATAAAGATGGTAAGGACTTAGCCTCAACTACGGAAACTTATGATTCTGGCGAAACTGTAAGCAGGCAGGTTATGAGGTGCAAGCTTATCATTTCAAAAAACAGGAACGGCCCAATAACAGAACAGGGTGTATGGTTTGTACCTGAACTTACATTATTCCAGGAAATGTCGGCACAGGATTCCGACGAGGCCGGTTATGGTAGTTCCATTTAATAAATCAGGTCTTATGGTTTGGGCTGAGATAGACATGGCGGCCTTGCGTCATAATTTTATGCAACTTAAGAAAAAAACTCTTAAGAGCGAGATAATACCAGTGATAAAAGCAAATGCCTATGGTCATGGCGCTATTGAGTTCTGCAAATTTCTATCCACTAAGCTTGAAGTAAATAATTTTGGAGTCGCTCGTGTTTCTGAAGGAGTCCATATCAGGCAGGCAGGCATAAAAAATGCCTCTCTAATAGTGTTGGGCGGTTTCTTTAAGGGCGAAACAGCAGATATAATAAAATATTCTCTTGAACCATCAGTATTTTCAAAAAACGAACTTCAATATCTTAACTCTAAGGCACAACTCGCAGGCAAAATAATACCAGTACATTTGAAAATAAATACTGGCATGAATCGTTTGGGAATAAAACCAGAAGAAGCACAAACCTTCATTAAGTTCATAACTACCTTAAAAAATATTTCTTTAAGATCTGTTTATACGCACTTTGCATGTGCTGATACGGCAAATGATACATTCACCAGCAAACAGGTAAAAAGGTTTTCTGCTGTAAAAGCCGCTGCTCCTGCTGGCATATTTTTTCATGCTGCAAACTCTGCTGCTATAGCCAAGTATAATTTTGCTTTATTTGATGCAGTAAGACCTGGTATTGCTTTGTATGGCTCATTTGCTGATAAAAAAATGAATAAGCTTTTAAAACTAAAACCTGTCATGACTTTAAAGAGCAGGGTTATCAATACTTTAATTCTTGAACGCGGTGAAGGCGTAAGCTATGCGGGTTTGTATAAGGCAACTCAAAAAGAAAGCGTCGCAGTAGTCAGCATAGGTTATGGTGATGGTTTCCGCAGGGAACTTTCTAATAAATGGCATGTTATGATTAATGGCAAAAAAGCGCCAGTAATAGGAAGAGTGTGTATGGATTTGATAGTCGTGAAACCGACAGGCAAAGTAAAGATAGGCGATGAAGTTTTGATATTTGGTAAAGACAATAAAAATAAAATAGCTGTGGAAGATATGGCAAGTGCGGCAGGAACAATATCTTATGAAATACTTACCGGAATTACTGATAGAGTAAAAAGAGTTTATAAATACTAATCCCCAATTCAAATAATCAAAATCACACAATGAAGCTGTATTTAAGCAAAACTACCTTTGAAATCAATAACAGTAAATGATATACTATATTTATTAAATATAGAAAAGCAGAGGTGCTTTTTTGATTATATTGGGAATTGACCCAGGGACCGCAAGGTGTGGACTTGGAATTATTGAAAAAAAAGGTAATAATTTAAGAGCAATTTCCTATGGACTAATTGAAAGCGATAAAGAAAGACCGCATTCAGAAAGGCTTGAAGTTGTCTTTTTGGAAGTCACTCGCACCATAAAAAAACATAAGCCAGATATTGTGGCTGTAGAAAAATTATTTTTTAGCAAAAATGTAAAGACCGCTATGTCAGTAGGCGAAGCTCGCGGAGTAATACTCTTAAGTGCTCAACTTGCTGGCGTACAAATACGCGAATATTCACCTATGGAAGTTAAAATGGCTCTCACGGGTTATGGCATGGCTGATAAAAATCAGGTAATGCAAATGACAAAGGCCATATTAGGAATGAAAGAAAGTCCAAAACCTGATGATGTGGCAGACGCTTTGGCTATCGCAGTGTGTTGTGCAAGTAATTACAAAATGCAGGCAATAAGAGAAAAACAAATAAAAGGAGTTTCAAAACTATGATTGATTTTCTTGAAGGCACCATAGAGGAGCTTACAGATAAATATCTTTTGCTAAATGTTAATGGCACAGGTTATGGACTTGCTGTTACTGCGGCGGCTTCTGACCATTTGCGAAAACAAAATGGAATTGCAAGAGTATATACTTATTTGAGCGTGTCGGATAATGGGGTGGCCTTATATGGTTTTTCAAGTAGAGAAGAAAAAGAAATATTTCTTGCTTTAATCAGTGTTGAAGGCATAGGTCCAAAAGCGGGAATAAATATATTATCAAGTATAAATCCAGATGCTTTGAGAAAAGCTATTGCCACAGGTAATGAAGCGGTACTGACCAGAGTCCCTGGCTTAGGTCCAAAAAAAGCACAGCGTATGATTCTTGAGCTTAAAAGCAAGTTTAAAATATATGCCACTGAACAAGATGAGTTCACGCCAGATGAAGAGTATTTGCAGGCCTTATTAGCACTGGGCTTTAATTATCAAAAAGCCAGAGAAGCATTAAGGCAGGCTATGATAGCGGTAAAAGAAAATTCAGGAACGCAAGATATTTTAAAGGAAGCTTTAAAAAGGTTGGGTAGATAATATGGAAGACAAAAATAAAAAAGAGCGCGTTGTAAATCCGATTTTTATGAGACCTGATTTTATAGAAGAAAAAACTCTTCGTCCAAAACTTCTTTCGGATTATATAGGACAGGATAAAGTAAAACAAAAACTAAAAATTTTAATAGATGCGGCAAAACAGAGAAAAGAAGCCCCAGAACACATATTGTTTTATGGCCCACCTGGTTTAGGGAAAACCACACTTGCCAACATAATAGCCAATGAAATGGGTGTAAATATCAAGGTTACGGCTGGACCTGTCATAGAAAAGGCAGGAGATTTAGCCGCTATAATTACAAATCTTGAAGAAAACGACATATTATTTATAGATGAAATACATCGCTTAAACAGAGCAGTAGAAGAAATAATGTATCCTGCTTTGGAAGATTATGCGTTGGATATAGTTATAGGAAAAGGACCTTCAGCAAAAACTTTTAGAATAGATCTTCCAAAATTTACTCTTATAGGTGCTACTACTCGTATTGGTATGATTGCTGCACCATTGAGAGATAGGTTTGGTGCTACCTACAGAGTAGATTTTTATGAAGTGAAGGACTTAATAGAAATTCTAACTCGTTCTGCTAAAATACTTGGAGTAAAAGCAGATGCGGGCGGCATAAATGAAATTGCCAGGCGTTCCCGTGGGACTCCGAGAATTGCTAATAGATTATTAAAGCGCGTGCGTGATTTTGCTCAAGTAAAAGGCAATGGTAGTATTGATAAAAATAGTGCGATAGAAGCCCTGACCATGTTAGAAGTAGATGAGCTTGGTTTGGATAATATGGATAAAAAAATAATTACCACTATAATAGAAAAGTTTAACGGAGGACCTGTGGGTATAGATACTATAGCGACCGCAGTCTCCGAGGAACCAGATACCATAGAAGATGTGTATGAACCATTTTTGATACAGACAGGTTTTATACAACGCACACCTTCGGGCAGAAAAGTAACGGATAAGGCCTATGAGTATTTTAAAATTAAGAATCTTAAAAAGAATCAAGAAGACCTTTTTTAAAATAATATAAGTGTTTGGAGGAATATTGAAGGTCGAAGCTAAAAATATCAGAATTAGAGTTGCAGGCATATTGCTTAATGAAAAAAACGAATTACTTTTGGTAAATCATCAGAAGAATGGCAAGTCATATTGGCTTTTGCCAGGCGGTGGAGTAGAACATGGCGAGAGCTTTCACGAAGCATTGAGTAGGGAGTTTATGGAAGAGCTGTCGCTGAAAATTGATTCAGTGGGAGATTTGTTTTTAGTCCATGACACCCTTTATCCAAATAATAAAAGACACATAGTTAATTTATACTTTGCAGTAAATGCAAAAAAAAGCAGTGTCATGAAGGTTAATCCAGATGGAGTTTTAGCTAATGCGAGTTTTGTTTCAAAAAAAGCATTCAAAAAATTAATTTTTTACCCAAATATTAAAAAAGAAATAGTAAATGAGTGGAAAAAGAGTTTCAAAAAGCCATTGGGCTATATGAAAATCAAATGGAAAGAATAAAAGCAGTAAAACCCCATAAATAAGTGTAAAATGTTCGTTTTAAGAAGCCCTAAGTGGCTTAATTCTCCCTTGTAAAATCTCATAATATATCATATAATATTGATATTCGCCTTGTAAAAAACGTTAAAGTTGTCTTGGGCTGAATTGTTGTTATTTTATTATATATTTCTATGCCAAAAAGGCATTTAGAAACGGAGTTGTATGAGAAAAGGACGCATAATAATTGATTCTGACAGGTGCAAAGGTTGTCTTTTATGCATTCCTGCTTGCAAACAAGTGGAGATAAGGGAAAGTATAAAAATGAATAAAACTGGTTACAATGTGGTGGAGTTTTGTAATGAAGGCAGATGCAATGCCTGTACATTATGTGCCATAGTTTGTCCTGATGCCGCCATAACGGTTATAGAAATAATAGAGACGGAGATAAAATGAGCCCAAATAAAACTAATAAAATACTTGTAAAAGGAAACCATGCAATAGTAGAAGCCGCACTTGATGCTGGCTGTAGATTTTATGCGGGTTATCCAATCACACCTCAAAATGAAATTCCTGAACTTATGTCAAGTAGAATGCCTGAAGTTGGAGGCACCTTTATACAAGCAGAAAGTGAACTCATATCTGTAAATATGGTTTTTGGTGCAGCCGCAGCAGGCGCCAGGGCTATGACTACTTCTTCTTCCCCAGGTATATCACTTATGCAAGAAGGTATTTCTTATATGGCAGGTTGTGAACTTCCAGCAGTTTTGGTAAATGTAATGCGCGGCGGTCCTGGGCTTGGAAATATACAGCCATCGCAAAGCGATTATTTTCAGTCAGTCAAACCTGGTCACGGCGATTATCATATGATAACATTTGCACCAAGCAATCTTCAGGAAATGTATGATTTTACTTTTGACGCTTTTGATCTTGCCGACAAGTATAGAAATCCTGTTATGATACTTACAGATGGGCTTCTCGGACAGATTATGGAAAATGTAGAAATAAACAGAAGTAGGAAACCTTTATATCTAAACACTCCTAAACCATGGGCTTTAACAGGAGCGAAGGGGCGTCCTGGACAGAGAATTCTTTCTTTGTTAATGCAGCCTGGAGTTCTTGAAAAACATAATTTGAAACTTAAAGCAAAATATGATCTTATTACAAAAACAGAAAAGCGTTTTGAACTTACCAACATGGAAAGTAATCCAGATTATTTGATAGTTGCTTTTGGAACAGTTGGAAGAATTTCAAAAGGTACAATAAATATAGCAAAGGCAAAGGGATTAAATGTAGGGCTTTTTAGGCCTATCACAGTTTGGCCTTACCCTTATGCAGAATTAAAAGAAGTAGCAAAAAAAGTAAAAAAGATTTTTGTGTTTGAAATGAATCTTGGTCAAATGGTGGAGGATGTAAAGCTCGCTGTAGAAGATTCATCAAAAATAGAATTTTATGGAAGATCAGGCGGCGGCGTTCCAACTGCTGAGGAGCTTTATGATTTCATAAAAGGAAAGGTCAAATAATATGGCAACCGAAAAAATAATATATAAAAAACCTGACTCGCTTACTGATAAAAACTTTACATATTGCTGGGGCTGTGGACATTCTACAGTACATAAGCTGATTGCAGAAATAGTAGATGAGCTCGGAATAAGGGAAACTTTAATTGCTGTTGCTCCTGTAGGTTGTGCTGTTTTTGCCTATGATTTCTGGGATTTTGATGTGACTGAAGCTGCTCATGGAAGGGCTCCAGTAGTTGCTACTGCAATAAAAAGAGTACATCCTGATAAGACGGTTTTTTGTTATCAGGGAGATGGAGATTTAGCTTCTATAGGTATGGCAGAGATTATACACACCGCAAACCGTGGCGAAAATATAACAGTAATATTTATTAATAATACTAACTATGGTATGACAGGCGGACAGCTCGCTCCTACTTCTTTAATAAATCAGGTAACAACTACTTCTCCTAAGGGAAGAGATGTTAAAAGTTATGGTTATCCTATACGAGTTTCGGAATTATTAGCGCCATTAGAAGGCGTTAAATATTTAGAACGCGTGAAAGTAACAGACGCTGCTTCAGTAATTAAAGCAAAAAAAGCTCTTAAAAAAGCATTGATGAATCAGATAAATAATGTTGGATTTTCTATGGTGGAAGTATTAGCATCTTGTCCTGCAAACTGGCGTAAAGATCCGATTCAGTCAAATGAAATGATTGATAAAGAGATAAGTGATTATTATAAGCTTGGAGTTATTAAGGATGAAAAGTAGTAAGTAAAGTATTTGTGAGTTGAGAAAAAATATAAGTGTAATGAAGGAGTTTTCGTGAAAGAACAAATTATCATTGCAGGAACAGGCGGACAGGGCGTTTTGACTCTTGGTGTATTCATAGCGCGTGTGGCTGTATATGAAAATAAAAATGTGGCATGGTTGCCTTCTTATGGAGCAGAAAAACGCGGGGGCTTTTCTTTTTGCAGTATTATCATATCAGACGAAGAAATATTTTCCCCTGTCGTAGAAACCGCTGACACTCTTATAGCTTTTGACCAAAGAGCACTGGATTCTTATGTACCAAGAACCTCTGAGAATACTTTGGTGATTGAAAATAGCTCCTTGATTTTTAATGACAGTATAAATGTAAATAAAAAAGTAATAATACCAGCGAGTGATTTTGCAAAAGGACTGGATGCGGCAAAAGTGACTAATATAGTTTTAGCGGGTGTTTATATCGGCACTAAAAAACTTTTTGAAATAGAAAGTGCTAATTTTGTTATAAAGGACATGCTTGGTTCTAAGGCTGGAAAACTTATAGATAAAAATCTTTCAGCTTTTATGTTGGGTTATAATTTTAAGGGAAAGTAATTAATTGTTTGGAAAAATAGTGGGGAGTAAATAAATCTAAAATGAAAATTAGAAAAGCGCACATAAAAGATGCTTACAGAATACAGGATCTCTTGAAGAAGTATTCCGCGGAAGGCGAACTTATAATAAGGCCTATGGGCGATATCTTTGCACAAATCAGGGACTTTTTTATTATAGATAGAAAGAAACGACCTGCAGGTATGGTTGCTCTTCATGTATATTGGGAAGATTTAGGTGAAATAAGGTCACTTGTAATAGAAAAAAAATATAGAAACAAAGGGTTTGGAGAAAAGCTAATTAGTTCGGCTATCAAAGAGGCAAAGAGCATAGGTATAAAGAAGGTATTTGCACTCACAAAAATACCAGATTTCTTTTTAAAATACGGTTTTAAAAAAATATCAAGATCTAAACTTCCGCATAAAATATGGCGTGATTGTTTTAATTGTCCTAAGTATCCAAAGCACTGCGATGAAACCGCAGTGATTTACAGAATAAAAGAAAGCTAACAATAAGTAGGTATATAATAAAGTAGAAAAGGAAAAAAATGAAAGACGATTATAAAGAAATTACAGTTAACTTTGAGATTACTATAAAAGAAGACCTCGGAAAATACATTGGACAGTGCAGTGATCTTCCGGGGCTTGTGGTTAGTGGCGCGAGTAAAAGTGAAGTTATTAAAAATATACGCGCTGCTATACCTTTATATCTGCGTTATGTTCCTAAAGAAGGTTTTATTCCTGTTTTTGAAAATGATTTTTCGCAGATTATTTATGATTTTGAAGAGTTTAATGGACAGCTTTATGCCTGCACAAATAAGGATTCGGTTGTCAGAACCACTTCGGGCGACTCGGGAGCTTGGGAGACTATAAGTATAGCAAATATCTTCTCGCCATATTTTAATCCGCCTGTGGGACATACCAAAAATTTTGATCAAGACAGCTTAGGCGATTATACACCGCAAGTTTATTGTATGAAAGCTTTCTCTGATTTAGGTACTTCAAAACTTTTTTGCGGAACAAATGCTAATGGCGGAATATATGAAACCTTAGACGGAAAAAACTGGTCGCTTTCATTTAATAGCGGAGAAGCAAGGATACATTGTCTGGAAGCTTTTCGTGGCCGACTCTTTGCTGGTACTTCCACGGAAGGAAAAATATATACTTATAATGGAACTAACTGGGTAGTTGCGTTAAATACTTCTGAGTTGGCAATATCTTGTTTTGGTTTATATCGTGATTATCTATATGCTGGAACATATCCAAATGGTTTGGTTTTTAGAACTTCTGATGGTGTAAACTGGCAGAAAATTTTTGATACAAATCAAAGTTTTGTTAATGATTTTTTTGTATTTAAAAATAAACTTTTTGTATCAACTGCAAAAGCCAGCGGCGGACTGGTCTATATGACAGAAGATGGTATTAACTGGGTTGAAAACTTTTTCTCTGAAAAGGATGCCAATTTTTATAAGTTTGAGGCTTTCGGAAATGGTATGTATTTGGGAACAGGCGATAATGGCAGAGTTTATAAGACCTTAGATGGCAAGGCGTGGGAGTTGGCTTTTCAAACGGACGAAGAGGACATAAGAGTACTGCATTTATTTAATGGTTATTTATATTTTGGTTCTTCAGCTAAAGGCAGGATATTTAGAACCACTATTTCAAATACACCGCCACCTGGATTATATGATGCTCAAGTGACAGAGATAACATCTCATAGTGCTGTTATTACTTGGTCCACTGACAGAGAAGCACGGACTATAGTAGAGTATGGCACAGACAAAACATACGGCAATAATATTATCAATGAAACCATGACTAATAAACATAGAATAACACTAAATAATTTAAAATCTTTAAACGAATACCATTTTAGAATACTTACTTATTCGGATGTGGGAAGCTTTTCTGGAATACTTCAGGATTATAGCTTTACAACATCTGCTGCGGTTATTCCGAAGCTTATATCTGTATCTCATCCCGACCAAGAGCAGTGGTATTCAAAAGCAGATGTTACTTTAGACTGGGGTATGCACCCTGATGTAAAGCAGTATTTATATTTCGTAGATAGAAATCCTGACACAAAACCAGTGGTAGAAAAATGTACTGCTACACTCAAAGATGGAGTTACTGTCAAAAATCTTGAAGAAGGTATTTGGTATTTCCATGTTCTAATAGAAGACAAGGCAGGAAATATAAGTCCTGAAGTTTCACATTTTATGGTGAAAATTGATACATTAGCATCATCACCTGAACCAGTGTCAAGCACACACCCTGATACTGAAAAATGGTACACAAATAATATGCCAATTATTCAGTGGTTGCAGCCACAGGATTTCTCTGGGATTGAAGGCTATTATTATATTATAGATGAAATGCCAAATACGAATCCAACTGAAAAAAATGGAATTTTCTTAGATTCTAATATGGTGAGAATTAAATCATTAGATGATGGAACAAAATATTTTCATATAGTTTCAAAAGATAAGGCTGGAAACACAGGGACAAAAGCAGCACATTTGAGAATAAATATAGACACTCATGCTTTACCTCCAGTTATTAGTTCTCATACAAATCCAGATGAGAAGTCATGGTATAATTCTAAAAAAATTGAAATACATTTGGCAAAGCCACAAGATATGTCAGGCATTGAAGGTTTTTATTACTTAGTTGACCAGCGTGCTGATACCGAACCGCAAGAAAATGATTGTATATATAAAATGACGAGCGATTTGGAACTCAAGGATAAACAAGATGGCACATGGTATATACATGTGAAGTCAAAAGATATGGCTGGAAATATTTCTGAAGGTACCACTCATTTTGCTTTCAATGTGGACACACAGGCATTGCCACCATATATATCATCGGTGGGACATCCTGACCCGCATAAGTGGTATAACATTAAAAAAGCACAGTTTAAATTAACAAAGCCAGAAGACCTGTCTGGTATAGAAGGTTTTTATTATTGTATAGATAATCAAGAAAAAACTATTCCGCAACTGGATGCGACTTGGATTGATAAAGATATTATTTTCTCTGGTGATTTGCAAGACGGTGAATGGTATTTACATGTGGTGTCAAAAGATAAGGCTGGCAATACAGGAAGTACGGCTTCTCATTATCGTTTTAATATTGATACTGTCGCAAATCCACCGAAGATTTTTTCTAATACTCATGCTGATCAGGAATTATGGTATAACAATTCTATTCCTGAACTTCATTGGGATACACCAAACGATATGTCCGGCATAGAAGGTTATTATTATGTGCTGGATGAAAAGCATAATACCGTCCCATCTAAAGATTTTGGGGATTGGTTACCGTCAAATCAGATTACTCTGCCACAACTAAAAGATGGCATCTGGTATTTTCATATAATATCAAAAGATAATGCAGGGAATTTTGGCTGGGAGGCAACACACTTTAGGATAAAAGTAGACACTGTAGTGGACCAGCCTGTTGTAACATCCTTAACACATATGTCACAGGAGCGTTGGTATAATAGCGGTATAATAAAGCTTAGTTGGACCATTCCTCAGGATTTGTCTAAAATTAAACAATTTTACTATCTGTTTGCAAAAGATAAACATTTAAAAATACCATCAGATCTTGCTACTATTACTGATAAGAGAGAAGCAGATTTTGTAGTAGAGAAGGAAGGCGTATATTATTTCCACATAATAGCTGAGGATAATGCTGGAAATATAGGCGAAGATCCTTACATTTTTAAAATCAATGTGGACTTAAAGGCTGATCCACCTGTGGTGTCGTCTTCCACGCATCCAAACTCTGACAGGTATTACTGCTCGGTTAATCCAGTATTTGTTATAGAGCGGTCAGATGATTTATCAGGAGTAGAGGGATTTTATTATATGGTGGATAGAAATCCTGATACTATGCCAGATAATAAAACAGCAAAGTTCTCAAAAGATACCACCATTAAAATTATGGAAAACTTGGATGACGGAGAATGGTTCTGTCACATAATATTAACTGATAAAGCAGGCAATACTGGTACTAAGGCAAGTCATTATAAATTCAAAATTGAAACAAATCCACCAGAGGTTTCAATAAGCGATTTGAAGAAGTTTCATAATACAGAAAACTTTGCAGTAGAGTGGACCGGAGATGATAAAGAATCAGGTATATATAGTTTTGATTTAGAATATAAAGAAGGAGAAAAAGGTAAATGGAAAATATGGCTCAAGGACACAAAAAATAAAACTACAGTTTTTAAAGGCGAGGATAGCATTACATATTATTTTAGAGTAAAAGCTCGCGACAATGCTGGTAACTGGTCTGCATATTTTGAACAAGATTCCATACACACAACTATAGATATCTCCCCACCATCACAGATAATGCACTTGATTGCTAAACCTATAAAAGAAGGTAAAATATATTTAGAGTGGGCAAAGGCAGTTGATTCTATATCTGGTCTGGCTTTTTATCGCATATATCGTTCATCTGTTTCAGCCCAATTGGGAATGCAGATTAATAATGATGGTGCTATTATAGAAACAAAGTTTACAGATGATTCAAAAGAATTAGAAGATGGCATAATATATTATTATACTGTCCGTGCTGTTGATAAAGTTGGAAATGAAAGAGAAAGTGGTAATAAACAAGTGCTTGCAATATGCGATAGATTCTCTATGCCACCGGTGGTGCGTTCTTTGACACATCCTATGCAACAGGATTGGTATAATGGTAAAAATATTAAATTAATATGGGATACACCGCAAGATGCCACGAAAATAATGGGCTACTATTATATATTTGATCAAATAGCAACTACCATGCCAGGACTAAGAAATGGCACTTGGTATATAGACAATGAAATTGATTTCAAAAACACATCTGACGGAACATGGTACTTTCATATAATCTCAAAGGATGAGGCAGGTAATATGTCTGAAGAAGCGACACATTATTTAATCAACTTAGATACTACAAAACCAAAATCGCCTGTAATCACATCCATAACTCACTCAGATTTTAATCAATGGTATAATAATAATGCCCCTTCTTTTTCTTGGACAACACCTACTGATCCTGCAGGAATAGAAGGATATTACTATATCTTCAATCAGATTAAAAATATGGAGATAGATATAACAAATGCAAGCTGGACTCGCGGGACAATGGCTTCTTTTGTGGATGTGCCAGATGGCTTTTGGTATATTCATGTGTTGGCTAAAGATGGTGCTGGAAATATTTCAGCTGAAGCTTCAAGTAGGCAGATAAATGTTGCTATGACACCGCCTCCACCATTTGTGTTCTCACTGACACATCAGGAACAGGAAAAGTGGTATAGGGAAACAAATGTGAAGCTACAATGGAAACCAATGGATTATGTAAATGAAATAATAGGATATTATTACCTCCTTGACACAGTGGAGAAAAGTATACCGACTCCTAAAAATTCAAAAATTATGGACACAAATATAGAACTATCAGATTTGACAGATGGAACATGGTACTTTCATATAATTTCAGTGGATAAAGAAGGTATAATAGGTAAGAACGCAAATCACTTCAAAATAAAGATTAAGACAAAAGTTACCATAAGAGGTGTAGTCACACAATCTAATGGCATTATGCCACTGGCTGGTTCTGCTGTGGAAATTATGAGAGAAGATGGAACTACACTCGGTACAAGTATTTCAGACAAAGATGGAAATTATGCTTTGGATAATTTACCAGTATGTAAGATAAAATTGAAGGTGTTAACAAAAAATATGCCACCTCAATTAATTTCTGGATTAGAATTAAAAGCAGATGAACCAGAGAAAATAATAAATATCTCAAGTGAGATATCTGCTTTTTATGAGCAAGCTACAAATAAGATAATATTTAGCTATTTGATACCAGAAGATGGAAATGTCACTATCAAAATATATACTGAGTCAGGAAAAATATTGGGTACTATGGAAGAAATAAAGACAGGGAATACATATAGTAGTTCTATATGGGATGCGGCAGCAGTTGAAGATGGCCTCATCCTTTATCAGATAACAGCTAAAGGCACTGTCTCTGCCAAGTTGACGAAGTTTGGAATACGAAAATTAAAAAAGGAAACGATTAGGTAACATTAAATATTGGAGGATTTTATGGATAGAAAATGCAATGCCTGCGGTAAAATAAATAGAGAAGAAGCAAAGTTTTGTAATGGTTGTGGGTCGCCTTTGCCTGTTATTAGAAGGGAATTAACTCCAAAAGAGCTTGAACATATGAAACAAATAAAAAAATTCTTTTTTGGAATGTTTGCTGTTATTGGATTACTAATTGTTGTTGGAGTTTTTATTTTCTTACAAATGAAAAAAGCTAAAGATGCAGAGACTGTAAGTGCGTATTCTATAAAATTTTTAACATCTGATGCTAAGGCGTTTGGGGCAATTAACCAAAATAATTTTCTCCTTGAAGGTATGTCATGGAAAATGACTGCAGCAGATATTATGAAGAAATTTCCTTATACCAAAGAAACCAATGATCCTGATTTTAGTAGTTCTATGGCAATATTACAGGCGCAGTTTTTAGCCCCACTTCCTCATGCTAACTTTATGTCTTTAGGAATATACAATGGAAAGCTTTATGCAGTTAAATTTGAATTTGGAGAAAACGAAAGCTTCCAAGGACAAAGGGTTGAAAATCCAAATAAAGATGAGATATTATACGGCAGATTTTTGGGCTTATATACTGTCTTTAAAAACTTATTTGGTGATCCTGCATTAGAAAAAAATGATTCAAAGTTACTTCCCATAGAGGAAAGATTTAGCGCAATTAAAAAAGGCGTTTTACCGAACGGAAAACCAAGCAATTCTTATATAACATGGTCCTTGGGGGGCACAAAGGCAGAACTCGCTTTATTTGGTTATGCTGGAAGTATGCACTTAACTGTAAGGTTCTTAAATGAGCAGCTTTGGAATCTTGCCAGCAATAAACCAAGCGGTTCTTTCAGGCGTTTTTAATTTGTTTGTCGGCAGTTATTGCCGGTGCAAATAATGACGCTAATAAGCATGGAAAAATTTATGCGATCAATTATATTTTTCATGCTTATAGCAGTGCCACTTAGCATTTGGACACAATCATATAACTTCATTTATATTAAAGAAATTATTCTATCTGTTTCTCTTATGTTTATATTTATTTCATTTATTAGCACGAAAAAAATATCAATTAGTAAACAAAGTCTATTTGCTTTTCTTATTCCATTATGGTTGATAGTGAGTTTCTCTTTGAGTAAGTATCAAAGTTCGGCCTTGTCTGTTGCAAGTATGGTTTTGATTCTTGTTTTGCTGTTTGTTATTTTGGCAAATCAAGTTGCAGTTAACAAAGACATTATCAGAGTACTATTTTTATTATCAGGGATTCCGGTTGTCCTTATAGGGCTTGGGCAGGTTTTATTTCCTGCAGTATTTACAGAACTTCTTGCTTTCAATCTGAGAATACCAGCGACCTTAGGCAATCCGAATTTTTTTGCGGCTTATATTATCGTATTTGTCCCATTTGTTTTGACACAAGCAGAAAAGCTAAAGCAATTTAAATTATTTTTTACAGTAGCTTTACTTGCTCTTGCGATATTTCTTTTATATAAAACAGGTTCGAAAGGGGCCTTCGCTGCACTTGCGGTAGAAATGCTGATATATTTCATTGTGAGCTTTTCAAAGAATAAAGATTTAAAGGTTCAAATCAAAAAAAATATGGCAGCTGTTCTTATTGCTGTTATTGCCATTGGTTTAGCAGTAATAATGCTAATTCATAATACTGATTCTATGAAGTTCAGAATTAATGTTTGGACTGGCACTGCAAAACTGATTGCTCTAAATCCTATTTTTGGCTCTGGTCCAGGTTCTTTCTCTGTGGCTTTCCCAGTTTTTAGACCTGTGGAAATAATAAAACAATCATATAAGCATAGTTATGAAGTATCTTATCCAGAAAATATACTATTACAAACTGCTGCAGAATATGGGCTTGTAGGGCTTGCTATACTTCTTTTCATTCTGTGGATTATACTTAAGAAAATAGAGCCTGAAAAGGGCGACTATTATGCGGCTTTTTGTGGACTTATAGCAGTAAACTTAACAGGCGTAGATATTAATTATGGGACTTCAGCAATGCTTGCTGCGGTCTTTGCTGGCACATTGTTAAATGGTAGAAAAGTGGCTTTTGTAAGCTTAGCTAATAGCTGGAGAAAAATTGTAATTGTCTTAGTCCCTATAATTATTGTAATAGTTATGACTTATCAATTTGCAATACATATTTCTGATATTTATCTTAAGCGTGCTATCTCTTTGTCCGAGACAAAACAATGGCAAGCGGCAATAGACGACTATAGCCAAGCACTTTTATATAATAAAAACAATGTTCCAGCAAATTATTTTCTGGCGAGTGCTTACTATGATTTCAATCCTGAACTTAACGGCTTAATTGCACTGAAAACATTTGAAGCCGTTGAAAAGCTTGCCCCTAACTATGTGCTTTTGCATTATAAAAAAGGTGTTGTCTTAAAAGCTTTGGGGAGACAGGATGAGGCAGTAGCTGAATATAATAAAATGTTATTAGTTGACCCATATTTAACACCAGCACTTATGGATTTGTCTTATATTTACTATATAAAAGGGGACCTTGATTTAGCTGAAAAGTATATGAAAAGAGCTTCGGATAATAGTAATAACGCAGCCCTGTTTAACAATCTTGGAAATATTTATTTTATGCAGAAAAGAGTTCCAGAGGCAATAATAGCATATAAAAAATCTATTGAAATAAACCCAGATAAAGATTATTATTATAACTTAGGGTGTGTATATTTTACCCTTCATGATATTGTTAATGCTAAATTTTATATGTTTAAAGCTGCAGAAATTGATTCTAAAAACGGTAGTAAAGAATTGAAGATTCAGAATATGCTTAAGCAAATAAGACAATATGAGCGGAGACAAAAGTAACAATTACTATTATTTGACATGCATAAAGATGTTTTTAAATACCGAAAAGTATATAAACCAAGGAGTTTTATGAAAAGAATAGCGGTATTTGTGTCTGGTGGTGGAACAAATCTTCAAGCCTTAATTGACGCTATAGAAAAAGGCGAGATAAAGGGCGGAAAGATAGAAGTTGTTTTTTCTAATAAAAAAGATGCTTTTGGTTTGGAACGCGCTAAAAAGCATAATATAAAAACTCTTTATATGAAGCAGTCGGATTACATTAATTCTGAAGAATATGATAAAGTCCTTGCTGAAAAAATGAACGAACTTTCTGTAGATATTATTTGTTTGGCTGGGTATATGCGAATCTTGACAAAAGTATTTCTTGATAATTTTCATGGAGTTATAATGAATGTTCACCCAGCGCTATTGCCAGCTTTTGGCGGCCCAGGTATGTACGGCATGCATGTTCATGAAGCTGTGATTGCTCAAGGGGCTAAAGTGTCGGGGTGTACGGTTCATTTTGTTGATTACGGAACTGATACCGGTCCAATAATATTGCAGAAAACAGTGTCCGTAGCTACTGATGATACTCCTGAATCTTTACAGAAAAAAATACTGAAGTTTGAGCATGAATTATATGCTGAAGCTTTAGGGTTGTATTGTCTTGATAAACTTCAGATAAAAGATGGTAGAGTAATTATAAATAAATAGGAGGTCAAATGTTTTGTCCTAATTGTTTATATGAGTATAAAGAAGGTGTGTTGAAGTGTGAAGACTGTGGGGCAGATTTAGTTGCCGAACTTCCTGCTGAAGAAGATGGCGATTTGCCTGATATAGAAGTGTCGGAGCTGGCAGAAGTACAAAATGATGTGGAAGCAGGAGCCCTAACAGCCATGCTTACAGCAAGTGGTATTTATAGTTTTGTTCGTAGTAATATATTGCCACACACAGGTATTAACTTGAGTTTTTTTAATAAGAAATCATATGGCACAATAATAATTAACAAGGAAGATCTTAAACGAGGTAAGGAAATTTTAGAAGATTTCAAAAAGAGTTTAAAGAAAAAGTAAGAATAAAGGCACTGTGATACAGGTGCTAACTCATAAATTACACGGAGGATTTTATGCTTAAAGTAAAACGCGCTTTAATCAGTGTTTCAGACAAAGAAGGCATTATAGAGTTTGCTAAGGAACTAAAAGCAATGGGAGTTGAAATCATATCTACAGGCGGAACGAAGAAAGCTTTTAAGGACGCAGGACTTGATGTGCTGGATATTTCTGATATTACAGGTTTTCCGGAAATGTTAGATGGCAGGGTAAAGACCCTTCATCCAAAAGTTCATGGTGGATTACTTGCACTACGCGATAATAAAGAACATATGGAAACTATTAAAAAGCACGGCATACAGGAAATAGATATGGTCGTTATAAATCTATACCCATTTAAAACGGTAATAAAAAAACCTGGCATATCTATTGAAGAAGTCATTGAAAACATAGATATCGGCGGACCGTCTATGATAAGGTCGGCAGCAAAAAATGCTCAATCAGTTGTGGTATTGACCGATAAAGTGGATTACCCAACAGTGCTTGCTGAAATGAAATCAGGTGGTGTGAAAATAGAAACATTAAATTATTTGAGAGTTAAGGCATACAAAACCACTGCAGATTATGACGCATATATTTCCAATTATCTTGAGACGCATATGCTTGCTGTTGATTCACTTTCTGACAGGATTATTATTTCTGCAGATAAGAAACAGGGTATGCGTTATGGCGAGAATCCACATCAAAAAGCTGCTTTTTATGTATTTCCCGACTTTCCGGAAACAGGTCCAGGAAACTGTGAACAATTGCACGGAAAGGAATTATCATTTAATAATATCTATGATATGGATGCGGCTCTGGCAATAGTGAAAGCTTTTGATGAGCCAGCAGCAGTTATCATAAAACATGCAAATCCTTGTGGAGTGGCTGTGAATTCTGATATTACAGATGCTTATGTGAAGGCCTACGAAGCCGATCCTCTATCTGCTTATGGTGGGATTTGTGCTTTGAACAGGCAGTGCACAAAAGGAATAGCGGACAAGGTAGAAAAAATGTTTATGGAAGTAATAATTGCTCCTGATTATGATGCAGAAGCTTTAGCAATTTTAAAGACAAAGAAAAATATAAGAATTATGAAATGTGGTGAATTAAAAAAGTCATCAGGCAAGGGCATACAATATATGGACATAAGAAAAGTAACTGGCGGCTTGCTTGTACAGGAAGCAGATATGAAAATGGTGGATGAAGGAGAAATGAAAGTTGTTACAAAAAGAGAACCTTCAATACAAGAAGTAAAAGATATGGAGTTTGCAATGAAGGTCTGTAAATATGTGAAGTCAAATGCAATAGTAATTGCGAAAAACGGAGTGGCGATAGGCATAGGCCCTGGACAGACAAATAGAGTGGGCGCTGTTGCCATTGCAATAAAAAATGCAGGAGATAGGGCAAAAGGAGCAGTACTTGCTTCGGATGCTTTCTTCCCATTTAGTGACAATGTGGATGCGGCAGCGGCAGCAGGAATTATAGCAATAATTCAGGCAGGTGGTTCTGTGAGAGACACGGATTCTATTTTAGCGGCAGATACACACTCAATAGCTATGATTTTTACAGGAACAAGGCATTTCAGGCATTGAGCACTTGTGACCTGCTGGTTATTTAAAAAGAGTTATTGCCTAAATTAAAATGGAGGGAATAAATGAAAAGCGTTGAAGACCAACTGAAGATAATAAAAAGAGGCGTTGTTGATATAGTCACTGAAGAAGATCTTGTAAAAAAATTGAAAAAGGGTACGCCACTGACTATAAAACTCGGCATAGATCCTACGGCTTCTGAAATACATCTTGGTCATACTGTGGCACTAAATAAATTGAGGCAGTTTCAAGATTTAGGACATAAAGTGATTTTGATTATAGGTGATTACACAGCAATGGTCGGAGACCCAAGTGGGAAAAGTTCTGGCAGACCGCCTGTCACGCGTGAACAGATTATGCAAAACTTGACAACATATAAGGAACAAGTTTATAAGATATTAAAAGCAGATGCGTTGGAGATTGTATTTAATGGAACTTGGTTTGAAAAAATATCTTTTGCCGAGACCTTAAACCTTGTTTCTAAGTTTACCCTGGCACAAATGCTCGAGCATGATACTTTTGAAAAGCGCTTCAAGGAAAGAAAACCATTATCGCTTTTGGAAATGCTTTACCCAGTAATGCAGGGTTATGATTCGGTTATGATAAAGGCGGATATAGAAATAGGTGGAACTGATCAACGGTTTAATGTTATTGCTGGCAGATTTCTACAGCGTGAATCAGGACAAGAATCGCAGGTGGGATTGTTTACACCTATACTTTTAGGGCTTGATGGAAAAAATAAAATGAGCAAATCACTTAATAATTATATTGCTTTAAATGATAAACCTGAAGATATGTTCGGCAAGGTGATGTCAATACCTGATGACTTGATAAGAAATTATTTTGAATTATTAACAGATATTCCTTTAGCGGAAATAGCTGCTATGGAAACGGCTATGAAAGAAGGCACCAATCCAAGGGATATAAAAAAGAGCTTGGCCTTTACTATAGTGAGTAAATATATAAGTGAAGCTGCCGCAAAAAGCGCAGTGGAATATTTTGAAAAGTCCTTTGGGGCTGATAAAAATATACCGTATGATGCCCATAAATACTCCTGGAATTTTTCTACAGCTGAAATAACAATAGCTGATATATTGAAAGAAGTAAAAGCTGTAACTACGAATTCTGATGCAAGGCGTATGGTGGAACAAGGTGGCTTTTACTTAAATGAAAAAAAAGTAGATGATTTTAAACTTATGATAAAGAAAACTGATATGCCTTTTACTTTTAAAGCAGGAAAGAAAACCTTCGGGAAGTTTGAATGAAGCTCAAATTTAAATTTTGTCCACACTGTGGTCGTCTCCTGACATTTGATAAAAGCCACGGTATGAAATTAAAATATTGTAGTACTTGTAGAAAACATTTTTTTAATAATCCAGCTCCTGGAGTAGCGGTGATTGTAGTTAAAGATAAACAGGTATTGCTGGTTAAAAGAAAATTAGCTCCTATGAAAGGTACTTGGGCGCTGCCTGGTGGTTTTATGGACCAAGGCGAGAGCATATTACAAGCTGGGCTTAGGGAGTTAAGAGAAGAAACTGGATTAAAAGCTAAGAAAGCATGTTTTTTTGATATAGCCACGCATGAGTCTAATGTGTTTGGGAGCGTTTTGGTAATAGCAATAAAAGTAGCTGGTGCGACAGGTACTTTGCAGGCAGGAGATGACGCAGAAGCTGCCAAGTACTTTGAATTTAATAAGTTGCCGTTTATTGGTTTTATAGGTCACAGAAATTTTATAAAAAAAATGATAAAACAGGAGCTTTAATGAGGGTTATTGCGGATTTTCACATACATTCAGCATATTCACGCGCTACTTCAAAGGATATGAACATCGCAGAGATTGTTCGTTGGGCTGATAAAAAAGGTATAAATATAATATCCTGTGGGGATTTTCAACATCCCGCCTATCTTGGTGAACTAAAAAATAAGTTACGAGAAGCAGAACCAGGACTATATAGGTTGAAAGATAAAAAAACTGAGGCGCGTGTGGTCTTAGCTACAGAGATTTCAAATATATATAAACAAGATGGAAAAGTAAGAAAAATCCATACACTAATAGTAATGCCTACTTTAAAAGATGCAGAAAAGTTTTCAAAACTATTATCTGAAAAAGGAAATACGGCGTCGGATGGTAGACCAATATTTGGTTTTTCTGCGCAGGATTTGGTAAAATATACTTTTGATATAACTCCTGATGCGATGGTAATTCCAGCTCATGTATGGACGCCATGGTTTTCTTTGTTTGGTTCCAAGTCAGGTTTTGATTCTATAGAAGAGTGTTTCGGTCCCCAAGCAAAGTATATAAGGGCTATAGAAACGGGGCTTTCTTCAGATCCATCAGCAAACTGGAGAATCTCTGCTTTAGATAATATAACTTTGCTTTCAAATTCGGATGCTCATTCGCCTTCAAAAATAGGACGGGAAGCAAATGTGTTTGATTGCAAAATGGATTATTATGAAATTAAAAATGTGATAGAGAAAAAAGATCCAAAAAGATTCAAATACACGATAGAGTTTTTCCCAGAAGAGGGAAAATATTTTTATGACGGACACACTGCTTGTGGAGTATCGCTACATCCAGAAGCTGCCATAAAAATTAAAAATATATGTCCTGTGTGTCATAAACCATTAACGCTGGGTGTCCTACACAGAGTAGAACAGCTTGCTGATAGACCCAAGAATTATATACCAGCAAATGCAATACCTCAAAAGCATTTAATACAGCTTCAGGAAATAATAGCTGATAGTAAAGAAGTTGCAGCAACAAGTAAAAAGGTTCAAGGTGAGTATGAACGAATGCTTATCAAAGGTGGCACGGAATTTGAAATTTTAATGGACCGTAGCAAAGAAGAGTTGCTTTTAATTACGGATGAAAAAATAGCGGAAGCAATATTGAGAGTAAGACAAGAAAAGGTAAATGTGATACCAGGTTTTGACGGACAGTTTGGCAAAATAAGTATATTTAGGGATATGGAACACTTTAAAAATAAATCGAAAAGCGAACAAATGAAAATATTTAGTGAGTAAAATACTATCACTGGGGGTTTGACAATGCGTTATCGCGAGCAGTATGTGCTTGAGAACATTGCAGATGATTCTTGGAGAATGTTTAGAATTATGTCGGAATTTGTAGATGGTTTTGAAACAATGGGAGACATTAAAAATGCAGTGTCTGTATTTGGATCTGCCAGAGAGCATAGTAGTAATAAAAATTATAAGGATGCAGAAAAAACTGCAAAGCTTCTTGCCAAAAAAGGATATGCAATTATTACTGGCGGGGGACATGGAATAATGGAGGCCGCAAATAAAGGGGCTCATGAGGCAGGAGGCACTTCTGTCGGTTTGAACATAGAATTACCTAATGAACAAAGCCCAAATAAGTACGCAAACATACAAATGGGGTTCAGGTACTTTTTTGCAAGAAAAGTAATGTTTGTTAAATACGCTTCTGCCTTTGTGGCTTTTCCCGGAGGTTTTGGCACCTTGGATGAAGTATTTGAAGCGGCTACTCTCATACAGACCAAAAAAATAAAGCCATTTCCTATAGTACTTTATGATAAAGAATATTGGGAAGGAATGTTGGAATGGATGAAGAAAAAACTTATAAAAGGCAGCTATATCTCTCCTGATGAATTAGATATATTTCATGTGGTCTCTACCCCAGAAGAAGTAGTAAAGGTGATTATAGATGCAGGCAAAAAAGGACTAAAGAAATAATGATAAAAGCTGTTTTTTTTGATGCTGGTGAGACACTAATACACAGAAATCCTTCACTTGTGGCAATTGTTTCGAGATTGATTAAAAAAGCTGGTTATAAGATAAAAATTGATAAGATAAGTATTGCGATAGAAGAGACTGCAAAGAATATGAAAAAAATAGTAGAGAAAGCAATAATGACAGATTCGGCTAAGTGGGATTATTTTTTGAAGGATGTTCTTTTAAAGTTAAAGGTTAGGGACAAATGTCTTTTGGAGCATATAAAAAATTGTCTTAAAAATGGTACGAGCTTTAGGGCTTACCCAGAAGTGCTTGGGGTTTTAAAAGAACTGCGGTCAAAAAAAATTATTCTTGGTGTTATTTCAAATGCTTCAGCAAGCTTGGAAGCCATACTTGATAGAGCTGGTTTGAAAAAGTATATTGACCACATGGTAATATCCGAAGTGGAAGGCGTGGAAAAACCTCACAAAAAAATATTTGATATTGCTTTAACGAAAACAGGTGTAAAAAAAAATGAGTTTATTTTTATTGGAGATAATTATATAGCTGATGTGCAAGGTGCCGCTAAAGCAGGTCTTGCGGTAGTTTGGCTATCCAGACCAACTTTAAATGCACAGTTTTCGTTTTCTCACACTGCTAAAAAGAATACACATATGGTTAAAAACTTAAGAGAGTTCTTACAATATATGAAAAAGGAAAAAATGATTTGATTACAATAGTATGCGCACTTAGAGATATTACAAAGGAAAATACTGTCATCTCAAATATAGGTGAGAATAAGTGTTCTCAAATAATATTTGTAGAGGGTAAAAACCCATCTTATCAGCGCAATGCTGGAGTCAAAGAAGCCACAGGAGACATAATATACTTTGTAGACGATGATTCAGTTTTACCTGCAGGGATTCTGCAAAAAGCAGAAAGTTATTTTGATGTTAATCCCAGTGCAGCTGTTTTGGGTGGACCTGAGCTGAGTCCAAAAACTGATTCTGTTTTACAAAAATCCTTTGGAGCGGTTTTCTCCAGTGTTTTTGCTGCTGGAAAAAGTTCACTTAGATATAGGCAGTTTGGTGCTGTTAGGGAAAGTGATGAAAAAGAAATTATTTTGAGTAATATGTTTGTTAGAAAGAGTATCTTTGAAGAGCTACAGGGTTTTAATGAAAAACTTTACCCAAATGAAGAAAATGAATTTCTAAGTCGTGTAATAGAACACGGTTATAAAATCACACATGATCCAAATTTGTTTATTTATAGAAGCAAAAGAAATGATTTTGCTGGTTTTATTAAGCAATGTTTTAATTATGGAAGGGGTAGGACAGAACAATCTTTTATCAATTTTTCATTGAGCGGACTTATCAACTATGTCCCAGCGTTCTTTGTCATATATCTTTTAACAGGCTTGCTTTTAGGTGGCATGGGTTTATTTCCGTTGATTATTTATATAGTCCTTAATGCTATTTTTTCTGCTTTAATTGGTATAAAAACTGGACAAGCGAAAGACGGTCTTTTGGCTTTTGTTAATTTCTTTCTTTTGCATATAGCATATGGGACAGGAACGCTTTATGGTTTTATAACTTCCGCAACTTTAAAAGACCGACAGACAGATATGAATATACAAATGAAGAAAACGGTCTTGTAGCATGAGTATTCTTGTCCTTTCATCACAGGCGAGCAATACAGGTTCAACTCTTAGAGCGGAATACATTTATAAATATCTAAAAAAGCTTGATAAGAAAACGCAATACATTAAACCAATATTTAAAAGCATGCCTTTCATGCTTGATTTTATTTTTTCTTTTATTTATAACTTTTTTAAACTTATGAATAATCACTATGATTATGTAATTATTGTTAAGCCCTATCCAAATACCGTAATTCCAGCTCTTATGTTAAAAAATCGTGGAGCAAAAATAATAATTGATATAGACGATATGGATTATGGTTATAGAAAAGGTTTTTTGTCCAAAATAGTCAGGTGGTCACAAAATAAAATGATTAATTTTGCCAATGTGCTTACAACGCATAATGTGAAGCTTCAACAATTAATCGTTAGCGAACATCCGGAGTATGAAAATAATATTTATCTGCTTAAACAGTGCGTGGATATGGAAATTTTTAATACTAAAAATATAAATAAAGAAAAAGTAAAAGTTATAAGAAGCTCTTTTGAAAATAAAAAATTACTTCTGTATATGGCGCATTTAAATATAGCCAGTTATTTGGAAGATATATTGGAGTCATTTAAAGCAGTACACGATAGTGCTGTTTTATTAGTGGCTGGCGGTGGTCCTTTGCTGCACCATTATGTTTCTATTGTTAAACAACTTGGTTTGACAAAACGGGTGATTTTTCTTGGGCAGCTAAAGCAGGAGGTTTTGGCCGAATATATAGGTGCAGCTGAGTTATGCCTTGTGTACTACAAAAATATTCCTGTGAACTCTTACAGGGCTTCTATGAAACTTCGTGAGTATCTTGCTATGGGTAAAAATGTGGTGGCAAACGCGGTGGGTGAGTTGAAAGATTTTAAAAAGTATGTTATTTTGAGCAGTTCAGACAAGAGAAACTTTTCTTCCAAAATCAATAAACACCTTAATTTGAAAGACAAAACAAACAAAAAAGGTCATATCTTTATAGCAGCAACATATGATTGGGAAAAAGAAATTAAAGCTTTCTATAAATTCATAAATGGTGGGTTAAACAAATGAATAATATGCAAAAGCAGGTCAAGTATGCTTTAATGTTTAAAAAAAATGGTACTATTTTGGAATTAGGAAGCGGAACAGGCGACTTCTTAAAAATATGTTCTACACTGGGGCTTAAAGCCTCAGGGGTGGATAAACATCCAAGAAGTGATTCGGAAATAGGAATCATAAAAGAAGATATTTTTGCTTATCTTGCTAAACAAAAAATTGCAAAATATGACGGAGTATATGCAAGACATATTCTTGAACATCTAAATAAATCGAAGCTCATAAAATTATTGAAAAATATAAATAAAGTATTAAAAAAGGGTGGTCTATTTATAGCAATACTGCCTAATATAAAGAATATAGGGGTTGCCACAAAAGAGTTTTGGAAAGATAAAACACATGTGCGGCCTTACACTTCTGAGGATCTTAAGGATATTATCAAGTTGGCGGGATTGAGGTTTGTAGAGAGCAATAATGATAAAGATAGTTGGGACAATTCGTTATTAAAGATACTATTAAGAAAAACAAGGGCTCTTATCAGTGGTTTGAAAAATGAACCGCCAGATTATTTTCTTATAGCACAAAAAAAATAAAGCGGAGTTACTATTGAGTTACGAAGCGAGATATTATCAGAAGGAAGTTGCAAATAAGGTAAAGTGTTTGTTGTGTCCTCACAACTGCTTGATAGGCAATCACAAAGCAGGAATATGTCTTGCCAGGCAAAATGAGGAAGGAGTCTTGTATGCTTTAACTTACGGAGAGCTGACTTCTTATGCTGTAGATCCAGTTGAAAAAAAGCCTTTATATAATTTTTATCCTGGAACAAAAGTTTTTTCTATAGGCAGTTGGGGCTGTAATTTAAAGTGCACTTTTTGTCAAAATTGGCAGACCTCACAGCAGAAGTCGGTCACTGAACATTATGAAAAGGAAGAAATAATCACTTTGGCAAAAGAAAGTAATTCAATAGGTATTGCTTATACATATAATGAACCTTTGATAGGTTATGAGTTTGTTTTTGATGTTTGTTGTTTAGCACATGAAAATAATTTGAAAAATGTGCTTGTGACTAATGGTTTTATTAATGAAGAACCCTTAACAGAAATTCTGCCATATATTGATGCTATGAACATAGATTTAAAAGCTTTTAGTAATGAGTTTTATGTAAAGGTATGTGCTGGGCAGTTAGCGCCGGTATTAAAAACTATAAAGCAGGCAAAAGCCGCAGGCATTCATGTGGAGCTAACAACTCTGATAATTCCTGGTTTGAATGATGAAAAGGACATAGAGAGTATAGTAGAATGGGTATCGGAGATATCGGTTGATATACCGCTTCATTTCTCGCGGTATTTCCCACAATATAAAATGAGCATAGAACAGACGGAATTGAAAGTTTTGCAAAGAGCATATGAGATAGGAAAAAGAAAATTAAAGTATGTATATATGGGTAATGTCCCTGCTCAAGTGGGTGGAAGCGATACTTATTGCCCAAAATGCGGAGAAAAAATAATTAAGCGTGATTTTATTGATATTGATAGTTCCAAAATTAGTGACGGAAAATGTATTTACTGTAATCAAAAAATAGCGGGGTGCTTTTAAAATTATGAAAAAAATAATATTGGCTTCTACATCTCCAAGAAGACATCAGATTTTGAAAGCTTTTGGAATTAAGTTTGAATATATTAAGCCGCGTCTTCATGAAGGTCGAGCTGCAGCAAAACTTGGGACTAAGGACCCTATAAAAATAGCTTGTGGGCTCTCTTATGCAAAGGCTAAATCTGTTTTAAACAAAGCTAAAGAGGGTATCATACTTGGGTCCGATACTATCGTTATACTGCGTGGAAAAATAATAGGAAAACCAAGGTCTAAAAAACATGCCTTAGAAATACTTCTTGCTCTTAGCAAATCAACACATTGCGTAGTCACAGCAGTGGCTTTTATCGATGTGCGAACAAGCAAGACAGTGATTACTTACGATGAATCCTATGTGACTTTTAGAAAGTTAGAAAATATATGGATAAAAAATTATATAGAAACCAATCATGTTATGGATAAAGCCGGTGCCTATGCAGTACAGGAAAACTCTGATCCTTTTATAAAGAAAATACATGGTTCTTACTATAATGTGGTAGGCCTACCTATAGAAAAGGTAAAGTATGTGTTATCACATTGGGATAAGCTATAAAAAAAAATCCGGTGTTTTAGCACCGGATTTTTTTATTGCCTTTGTATTTCAATAGATAACCTTGTAGAAATTTCAGTATTGAAAGCTAAGGCTATAATCAGTTATTAAATGTTTTTGTCTAAAACAACAACCTTTTCTTCTTTACGAAGTTTATCAATTAAATCGTTTTGTTCTTGTTTGTATTTAATGTTTTTAAGTTTTGAAGTTAAATCATAAATTGATTTTTTAAATGCTGTTTCGTTAAAAGCAGAAGTGTTAGCTGATATGATTTTAGCGATATAAAAACCATTATCACCTGTGATTAAGTTTGATACTTCATCTTTATTTAGGTTTAAAACTGCATCAGAAAAATCAGCAGATTTTATGGAGCTTGGTTTTGAATTTTCGCTGAATGAAATCTCGTTAATTTGAACCTTGTTTGTGCGTGCTGTCTTTTCCAAATCTGAAGGAACTTTTATCTCGTCTCTCATTGTTTGAGCTTTTGCTTTCATTATTTTTAGGCCTTCTTGTTTCTGCATTTCATCTTGTACCTTTGTTCTCATTAGGGAATAGGTTGGCTCAAAGCCTGCTTCTTTGCCAGTGACTTTAATGATATGATAGCCAAACTGTGTCTTTACTACATCGCTTATTCCACCCAGTTTTAAGGCCAATGCTGCATTTTCAAATTCTGGAACCATCATACCTTTTGAAAACCAATCAAGGTTTCCGCCTTTAGGTGCAGTTCCTGGATCTTGAGAATACTTTTTAGCAAGCTTATCAAAGGATTCGCCTGCTTTTAATCTTGCAAGAAGTTCCTTAGCAAACTTATTGGCACCTTCGTCAGTCCTGCCCGTAGGAGAGGTAGGAGAAGCATCAGGTCTGATTAATATGTGTGATGCCTTAATTCTATCTGCCTTTGTATAATTCTTTTTGTTAATGGCATAGTAGTCCTTCATTTTTTCTTCGTCTATTTTTAGTTCGTTTAGAAAGTTTTTGTAATTAAAATAAACATAATTTACGGAAACCTTACGCGACCGTTTCGAAAAATAAGCTCTTAATTCTTCGTTTGTAACTTTTATTCCTGAATTAAGCATATTGCGGAGTTTGGTGAGTGTGATAGTATCTCTTTGTTCGTTTTCGAAATCTGAAGGATTAATTCGCTGGCTGGTTAAGTACTGTACATAACGGTCTTTATTAAAAACTCCATTTTCACTGAAAGCATTAATACCCATTATGGACTGGGCTACTTCTTCTGTAGTTGAAGTAATTTTAAGTTTCTTGGCATAGTTAAGCTGAAGCTGTCTTTCGATTAGGGCATTTAATAGTTCTTTTTTCATTTCTTTTTCTTTATCTGCTGAGACCTTTATGCCTTGGTCTGAAAATTGTTGCAGTCTTGTTTGCCAGGCCTCGCTGAGCATAGTATAAGTGATTTCTGTTTTGCCGATTTTGGCAATCAAATCAGGATTTGATTTAGGATCTAAAAAAGCTTGCTTGGCTCCCCAAACACCGACTATGGTAATTAAGAAAGCAGATAAAACAATCCATAATACATACTTTGCGTTTTTTCTTAATGTTCTCATCATGATAATTCACCTCATTAGTTTGAGTAAAATGCAAGGCAATATAAATATCAGCCCTTAAAAACATTTGTTATTATAGAGAATTTTGATTAAATATGCAATCAAAAACTGGTATTGAAAGATTTGTGTGGTTTATTTAACAAAATTATTTAGTTAACTGAAATTAGATGCAAGGTAATATTAATAGCATAATAGAAATTATAAATGAGCTTTTTGTAACTTTTACAATAAAACTATTGTTCTACCTTGTGAAATAAAAGCCACTTGTAAAATTCATTAATTCATTAAATATTAAAGACAGAAGTATTAATTCTTGACTTATGGGTAGGTATTTTGTAATATAATAATGTAAGCATTTTTGTGGTATTTTACGGAGAACTATTTAGATTTGCTTATGTCTAATACTTGTATCTATAATATATCATAATGAGTCCAAGTGAAATTCAACAATTTCCTTGAGCTTCTAATGTTTTGTTTGTCTTGTACTAATAACGAGGTTAAAGTGAATTGGAGAAGTGCCATGAAAATACTACACACAACTTGCTTGATTCTACTGGCGCTTATGTTTGGTTATTCTGTATCAAATGCTGCTTGGGTAGATTCTGCCTATAATCCTATTGGTTCAGGAAATGTTGTCACATGGACTGCAAAATCATTTTTTCCTTCACTTGCCTATAATTCTTCAGGCGCACCTCACATCGCATGGGCTGAAAAAATATCTAACACTAATTATGATATTTTCTATGTTGAATGGAATGGCAGTGCTTGGGTGGCTTTAAATAATATTAATGTTTCAGGTAATATAGGAAAGTCGGGATATCTCGTTGGCGATTGGGGCGGTCCTTCGCTGGGGCTTGACTCTTCTGGCAATCCTGCTATTGCGTGGTTTGATAATTCCAACGATAGCAATTATGAAATTTACTATCTTCATTGGAATGGTTCAGCGTGGGTTGATGCAGATGGTTCAGGACAAGAATCTGCGAGAGTAACATATAATCCTGGAATATCTGTTTACCCAAGTTTAAAAATTGATACAACTGGAAATCCGCATATTGCCTGGATTGATAATACGCTTGGTTCAGTAGCGGTTTATTATTTAGAATGGAATGGTAGCGCTTGGGTGGACTCAACTGGTGGAGGAACTTTAACTGCCAAAGTTTCTACAATGCAGGCATCTACATTGCATCCACCATCATTGGATTTAGATAATGCAAACAAACCTGGAATATCTTGGGACAATGGAGTAGATATTTTTTATTTAAAATTTAACGGTACTGCTTGGGTTGATTTTGATGGAGTTTCAAATGAGTCCATAATAGTACCACAAGATAGTCAGGCATCTTTTCACCCATCTCTTTCTTTTGGAAATACGAATAAACCACATATTGCTTGGTCTGATAATAGTGGAGGTGGAGGTCTTAGTCATATTTATTATTTGAAATCTACAGATGCTTTGTCCTGGGTGGATGTGACTGGAAGTGGCACTGGTAGTATTGACATAACTTCATCAAGTTATTTTGATGGGGCAAAAATATCTTCTTTGGTATTTGATAAAAATACAGGTTTGGAAAATGTGGCCTTTATGCTCGCAGATGATATATATTTTAAGAAGTGGAGCGGGACTACTTGGGTCAATGCTGCAAACAATGTTGGTTATTCTGAATTGGGAGTAGTAGGGGCTTCAAATCCAGTGCTTCAAATGGACGATAGTACGAATAATCCTGGAATTGCGTGGCAGGGTAGTGATGGAATATATTTCAAAAAATGGATTGCAGAAACTCCGACCTTTTCAATGACGCCTACGACAACAAACTCTCCTACAATAACACCTACATTTACAATAACTCCCACGCCAATACTGTTAGAAGTCATAAAGAGTGCAACTGGCAATTATACCAAAATTGGAGATGTGATAGAGTTTACAATAAAACTTCAAAATAATAGTCTTTCGGAAGTTTCGGATATTGTAATATGGGATACCTTAACTGATGAGCTCAGGTTTTTAAGCAGTGATATTCCAGCCACAATTGCTCCAGGTTCAAATGGACACAATCTGCTTGTGTGGTCCTTGGGTAGCTCTACTATATCATCAGGAGCTCATAAAATATTGAGATTTAAGACGGAGATAGTAAAATTTAGAGATGCAAAATGTCCAATAAAAAATACTGCAGCGGTCGATTATAAATATGACAATATATTACAGCCGACAGTGCTTTCAAATGCTCTGTATTATCCTGAGGATATGCCTGCGGTTTTTCCAAATCCGTTTAATATATCAACGGCTGTAAATAATCGAATGAAGTTTGATAATTTAAAATTAGGTTCTACTATAACCATATATACTGTGGCAGGCAATTTTGTAACATCTATAGGGCCTGTTGATAATGTTTTGGCTTATTGGTATGGCAAAAATAAAAGTGGGGAACTCATACAACCTGGGGTCTATTTTTATGTGATAAAAAGTCCAGGGATAAGCAAACCTTATAAAGGAAGTATTTTTGTTATCGCGAGGTGGGTAAATTGAAAACAATAATGAAATGGAGGAGTATATTACTTATTGTTTTGCTGACACTCGCCAGCAATAGTATAAGCGCTTTTACTATAACTCCTTCACAAGATGCTACAGTTATTTCTAATTCGTTTTTATTATCATCTACAGGTATAGCAATAACCGCGGCGGATATTACTCAATGTAATCCTCCTCGTGGACAACCTTGCAATTTGGATAGCGGAACTTATGTTGCTGGACCTATGGGTATAGGCAATGGATTAATAATGACAACAGGGCTGGCTATAAATGCATTGCCACCTAATCTTACTTATACTGCTGCAAGCACTGATAATTATCTTCCAGGCAGTTCTCTTGCAGATGCAATTATTAATAGTCCTAATGCTACACACGATGCGGTAGTTTTGACCATTACTTTTACTGCTGATGCGCTCACAAACTCAATTGCTTTTGATTTTATTTTTGGTTCGGAAGAATATCCGGATTATATTGCCAGTGTTAATGATTGCTTTGGTGTTTATTTAAATGGAGTGCAAATTGTTTTTGACTCAACAGGAAGTCCAATTACTATGTTTGGACCTTTCTTTTTAAGTGATCAAGTTCAGCTACCTCCTGCTAACGGTCTTCGCTATGGTGGCTCCACTTCTATGCTTACAACTATTGCATCGGTTTTACCGAATAGTCAAAATGTGCTTCAAATAGTTATTGCCGATGCATCTGATTATATGCTTGATAGCGGAGTGCTGTTGAGCAACTTGCGTGGAAGTCCTATGATAGTTAGCACGCCGATTACTCAACATAATAGTCCAACACCTACTGCAACCATGACTTATACACCAACAACAACCCAGACCTGGACAAAAACTGTCACTCCAACTTTTTCTTTAACAGTTACGAATACATTCACAAATACAGTAACTTCAACAGTGACAAAAACAGTAACGCAAACTTTTACAAATACTTTCACGAACACAGTCACAAATACCTTTACAAATACTTTCACAAATACTTTTACTCAAACCTCAACAAAAACCGTAACGCAAACTTCAACTCCAACAATGACGGTTACGCAGACCTTTACTAATACGGTTACAAATACCTTTACAAAAACAATCACAAATACTTTTACGAATACTTTTACAAATACATTTACGCAGACAGTAACAAAAACAGTAACGCAGACTTATACATCGACAAATACATTTACGAATACCTTTACAAAAACGGTTACTAATACCTTTACCAAAACAGCAACAAATACATTTACGAATACCTTTACAAATACTTTTACCCAAACAGTAACAAATACAGTAACAAATACTTTCACATATACCAGAACGATTACGAATACATTCACAAGAACGGTTACGAATACCTTTACGAACACGGTAACAAATACATTTACAAATACTGTTACAAATACTTTTACCCAAACAGTAACAAATACAGTGACGAATACATTCACATATACCAGAACGGTTACGAATACATTCACAAAAACGGTTACGAATACCTTTACGAATACAGTTACAAATACATTTACTAATACTTTCACAAATACAGTAACGCGAACAGTAACAAATACAGTAACGAATACTTTCACATATACCAGAACGGTTACGAATACATTTACAAAAACGGTTACTAATACCTTTACGAATACGGTAACAAATACTTTCACAAATACTGTTACAAATACTTTTACTCAAACAGTAACAAATACGGTAACGAATACTTTCACATATACCAGAACGGTCACGAATACATTCACAAAAACGGTTACGAATACCTTTACAAATACAGTTACAAATACTTTTACAAATACTTTTACAAATACTTTTACCCAAACAGTAACAAATACAGTAACGAATACTTTCACATATACCAGAACGGTCACGAATACATTCACAAAAACGG
>JBAXIL010000014.1:0-38646 GCA_037138355.1 bacterium | reverse complement strand
ATATGGTATTCAGTTGAAAAAGGTGTTGATATGTTTGATTGTGTTTTTCCTACGAGAATAGCAAGAAATGGTACAGCTTATTCGGCGGAAGGTTTGGTTAAAATAAGAAATGGCGAGTATAAGGAAGATTTCAGACCTATTGATGCTGATTGTAGCTGCTATGCGTGTAGAACATTTTCGCGAGCATATATAAGACATTTGTTCAATGTTCACGAGATACTTGGTATGAGGCTCACTACTTTACACAATATACATTTTATGATAAACTTGATGGGAAAAATAAAAGAGGCCATACTTAGCAATAATTATGAACGCGAAAAAGAAAAATTTTTTAGTGTTTATAAAGTTGGAAAAATGGATTTGAATGAGGAAGAATGACTTGAACTGAGATGTTTAAGTTAGTAAGAAAAAAAACTTGGAGGTTTCAAAATGATTTCAATGCTTTTCGCAGCAGATGCAGCTACAGCAGGCGCAGTAGCAAGTAGCCCAACATCAATGATCGCAACATTTTTACCGCTTGTAGTAATTTTTGTATTATTTTATTTTATGTTTATTATGCCACAGAGAAAAGAACAGAAAAAAACAAAAGAAATGCTTGCCGCACTTAAAGAAGGCGATAAGGTTGTAACTGCTGGCGGTATTGTTGGAATTATCACAAAAATCACTGATAAAGAAGATACTATGACAATCACAAGCGGAGAAAATACCAAGCTTAATGTACTCAGACCTTACATTACAAGAAAAGTAGATAAGACGGTTTAAAATGTCTGAATTACGCAAGGATCCAGTCATAAACAGGTGGGTAATAACTCTTGATGATAAGAGCTTTAAACCACAGGCTGATTCCAAAATACCAGCGAATCTTTCTGACAAGGACAGCTCGTGTGCTTTATGTCCAGGGAATGAAGATAAAACTGGTAAGAATATACTTTCGGTCAATGATCCTGATGGAAAATGGAAAGTTCGGGTCATACCAAACAATCACCCTTATTTGAGGGTTGAAACGCCACTTAAGAAAAAAGGTGTTGGGATTTTTGATGTTATATCAGGAACGGGGGCCAATGAAATTATAGTTGATACCCCCCTGCATAATGTTGATTTTGACAAAATGGATGTTTCCAGAGTTGTAGATGTGATTCGGACATATAAAGACAGGATATTGGACTTAAAAAATGATACTCGACTTGAATATGTGTTAATTTTCAAAAACAGGGGTGAAAGAGCGGGTTCGAACTCCCAACATTTACATTCCCAACTAATGGCTTTGCCAGTGATACCGAAAAAGATAACAGAGGAAATGGATGCTTCAAAGGAATATTTTAACTTCAAAAAAAGGTGCGTTTACTGTGACCTTGTGGATAATGAGATTCATATGAAGGAAAGAATAGTTAGAGAAACTGAGAGATTTGTTTGTATTACTCCGTTTGCCTCCCAGACACCTTTTGAAATGTGGATAATTCCAAAGACGCATGCGAGCCATTTTTACAAGTTGTCAGAAAACGAAGAGGCTGACTTAGCAATAATCCTAAAAGATAGCATTACAAGGCTTAATAAGGCCCTAAACTACCCATCATATAACTACATGATACATACTACCCCAGTAAAACAACAGGATATTGACCATTATCACTGGCATATTGAAATAATGCCAAGGGTAAAATCTATTGCTGGTTTTGAGTGGGGAAGTGGTTTTTATATAAACCCGACATTGCCTGAAGAGGCCGCAGATTTTTTGCGGAAAGTATAGAAAATGTTTGGTGACTCAAGAGACACGGCTTATTCTGTTTCTGAGATAACCAATATAGTTAAAGAGATACTTGAACAAAACCTAAAAACTATATGGATACATGGAGAAATATCAAATTATTCTTGTCCCGCATCTGGGCATGTTTACTTTACTTTAAAAGATGAAAACAATCAGATTAAGACTGCATTTTTCGGTGGAAGAAGAAAAGCAGATGATATGGATTTAAAAGACGGAACAAAGGTAGCAGTTCTTGGAAGAGTGTCAATATATGGGAAAAGAAGTGAGTATCAGATAATAGCTGATGAAATACAAGTAGTGGGCGTAGGAAACCTATTAATAGAGTTTGAAAAGCTAAAAAAAAGGTTATCCATAGAGGGACTTTTTGATGCTTCTCGCAAGCTTCCAATACCAAAGTTTCCACAAAAAATCGGCATTATAACCAGTCGCACAGGTGCGGCTATTAGAGATATACTCAATATTTTGAGCAGACGCTATCCTTCGGTTGATATACTAATTTACCCAGTTACGGTTCAAGGTGATTCAGCTCCTCCTCAGATAATCAATGCTTTGCAGGAAATGGATTCGCTCAACTTGGATGTTCTCATTCTTACAAGGGGCGGCGGTTCTATGGAAGACCTTTGGGCTTTTAATGATGAAAAGCTGGCATATGCTATTGCTGAGGTAGAAACACCGATTATTTCTGCTATAGGTCATGAGATAGATTTTACGATTTCGGATTTAGTCTCCGACATGAGAGCTCCAACACCATCTGCTGCTGCAGAACTTGTAGTCCCAGACAGGCAAGAACTTTTGGATGCCTTACAAGCAATAGAAAATAAAGTAAAAACAGCTATAACCTATATGATTGATAGCTATGAAGAAAGACTTGATTCATTTGCGGGAAGATATGCATTTAAAATACCTTTCAATATATTTAATGATCATGTCCAACGAATAGACGAACTTAGCGTAAGCATTGGAAAATTATTAGATGAAAAAATTACTGAAAGTTCTGACAACCTTAAAATCATTAATGATAGGCTGAAGATAATGAATCCTTTAAACATATTAAAAAAAGGTTATTCGGTAGTATATGATTCAGCAAACGGAAGTATAATAAAAGATTCTGCTACCGCTGGCAAATCGGTAAAGATAAAATTGTATAAAGGTAGCTTGGAAGCAGATATTACTAAAAAAATATAGTTGAATAATTTTGAGAATAATAAATGAAAGTTTTTTGTCTAAATAGTATAAAAGAATTTTAACAGGAGGATTTATGAAAAAAGACAAAGGTTTTGAAGCTTATCTTAACGAACTTGAAGAGACTGTTGACAAACTGGAATCAGGTGAGGCGGACCTGGACACAAATATTGAATATTATGAGAAGGGCATGAAGCTCATAGAAAAATGTAGAGAGATACTAAAAGAAAAAAAATTGAAGATTGAAGTACTAAAAAAAAGAACAGCAGACGGTTATACTGCTGAAGAGCTTGATGAAGTTTCAACTTCTGAAGAACATGTTAAAATTAAGCCGGTAAAAAAACAGCCAAAAGATGTAGATGGCGGACTTTTCTAAATAAAAGGTGAAATTATGAATGATAAATTAAAAAAATTAGCATTGCTGGTGGAACGAAATCTTAACAAATATATTAGTGCAAAAAAAGAATACCCACCAGTCATATACAAGGCGGTCAAGTATAGCCTTTTTGCGGGTGGAAAAAGATTAAGACCTATAATGACTTTGCTTGCTGCTAAAGCTTGTGGCTTTTCTTATCTTGATGTAATGCCTGCGGCATGTGCTATGGAAATGATACACACTTATTCATTAATTCATGATGATTTACCTGCTATGGACAATGATGATTTTAGGCGAGGAAAACCTACATTACATAAAAAATTTGGTGAGGCAATAGCTATTCTTGCTGGAGACGCTCTTTTAACAAGTGCTTTTGAATGTCTTATGATGTGTTCAAAAAATAAAAAGATTAAGTCCGAAAATATTATTAAAGCAACACTTGAATTGGCGGATGGGGCTGGTATGAGAGGTATGATAGGCGGACAGGTTTTAGATATTACAAGTGAAGGAAAAAAAATAAATGCTCAACAATTAGCTTACTTACACAAATGTAAGACAGGTGCTTTGATTAGAGCTTCCGTTGTTATGGGCGGAATTCTATCAAATGCAAATAAACATAAGCTCGCACTATTGAGAACCTTTGGAGAAAAAACTGGTCTTGCTTTTCAAATAGTTGATGACATACTGGATGTAACAGGAAATGAAAAGAAAATGGGAAAGAAATTAAGGAAAGATGAAAAGGTAAATAAAGCAACATATCCTTCTGTGTTTGGTCTTAACGCAGCAATGATAAAAGCGGACAAATTAGTGCTTGAAGCGTGTGGTATTTTAGGTAAAATAGACGGTGATACAAATGATTTAAAGGAACTTGCTAAATTCTTTACTAAGAGAAATTACTAATAAAATAAGGTAGTTACAAGGAGGCTCAATGTTAAATTCCATAGCTGAGGCTGGAAAAATTCTTACTTCAATAGTTACTACAAAGATATTTTATGTGACTTTTGCTGCTTGGTTTTTTGCCCAGGCATTAAAACTCATAATCAATCTTGTATTGCATCATAAGTTAGATTTTAGGTTATTGGTAGGAACTGGCGGTATGCCGTCATCACATACTGCTTCAGTGACAGCTTTGACTACTTGCGTTGGTTTAACAGTTGGTTTTACAGATCCAGTTTTTATGGTGGCTTTATTGTATTGTGTTGTGGTTATTTCAGATGCTTTGGGAGTGAGAAGAGCTGCTGGAAAGCAAGCCAAATTATTAAATATGATAGTAGATGAATTAAGGCACCATAAGTTTCATGCTGAAAAAAGAATGAAAGAGCTTTTAGGGCACACCCCTATAGAAGCTGCTGCGGGAATTTTAATAGGGCTTTTGTTTCCAATATTTTTTTACTTAAAGAACGGATAATATGGATTATAAAATTTTAAATAAAGTTGATAAACCTGCGGATTTAACAAAACTAAACTTTGAAGAGCTTGAGATACTTGCTTCAGATATTCGGGGTTTTATGGTGGATGTTGTTTCTGAAACAGGTGGTCACTTAGCCTCGTCACTTGGTGCTGTCGAAACTACGATTGCTTTATATAAAGTATTTGATATAGATCATGACAAGGTAATATGGGATGTGGGTCATCAGGCTTACGCTCATAAAATATTGACAGGAAGAAAATCTTCTTTTAAAACACTTCGGCAGTATAAAGGAGTTTCGGGTTTTCTAAAACCATCTGAGAGTAAATATGATTTTTTTGGTGCTGGTCATACCTCTACTTCTATTTCTGCAGCTATGGGTTTCGCTAAGGCGCGAGATATTAATGGAGAAAAACACAATGTGATAGCTGTATTGGGTGATGCTTCTCTGGCAAATGGTTTGTCTTTGGAAGCAATAAACCACATAGGCCATGATAAAACTGATATTCTTGTAGTTGTAATTGATAATGAAATGTCAATTTCTCCAACTGTAGGTGCTCTTTCAAATTATTTAAACAGTATAATAATTGGTAAAACATATAATAAGTTGAGAGATACTGCAAAATCGTTTTTAGATATAATGCCAAAAGGTTTTTCTGTCCCAGTAACAAGTGTAATGAAACATTTTGAAGAGGGCATAAAAGGTATTCTTTCTCCTGGAGTTTTGTTTGAGGAGCTTGGCTTTAGGTATTTTGGACCGATATCAGGTGGACATAATATAAAAATGCTCGTTGAAACATTTACAAAATTACAGGAGATTAAAGGTCCTAAATTAGTTCATATTATTACAAAAAAAGGAAAAGGATTTGAGCCTGCTGAAAAAAATCCAACGCTTTTTCATGGAATAGGGAAATTTAATAAGCTTACAGGTGAACCAGCGAAGTCTGATGGAGCGCTTCCATATTCTTCTGTTTTTTCCGAACAGTTAATAAGTATTGCTAAAAAAAATAAAAAAATCGTGGCAATAGTGGCAGCAATGATAGAAGGTACAAATCTTTCAAAGTTTAGAGAATTATTTCCTGATAGATTTTTTGATGTTGGAATTGCTGAAGAGCATGCAGTTACATTTGCTGCTGGTCTTGCTATGGCTGGCTTCAAACCTGTTGTTGCTATTTATTCCACTTTTATGCAACGCGCTATAGATCAGATTATACATGATGTGGCTTTGCAAAAACTTCCAGTAATTTTTGCTTTAGATCGGGCTGGTTTAGTTGGTGAAGATGGTCCAACCCATCATGGAGTATTTGATATTGTTTTCATGAAAATGATACCAGGCATGGTAGTTATGGCTCCATCGAGCGATATAGAACTTGAGAGAATGTTATTAGCGGCAGCTTTGTATAAAGACGGACCTGTATCAATAAGATTTCCAAGAGGAAAAGTTTCTAAATCCATAGGCATCTCTTTAAAAATACCAGTTAAAATAGGTCATGCAAAAATAGTAAAAAAAGGAAATGATTTGACGATTGTTTGTTTAGGTCCTTCACTAAATGCGGCATTAAATGCTGCACAAAAAGTTGAAAAGACTAATCGTATTAAGATTGAAGTCATTGACGCAAGGTTTGCAAAACCAATTGATAAAGCTACAATACTTGCCTCGGTCAAGAAAACAAAGCATTTGATAACAATAGAAGAAGGCGCTATAGAGGGTGGCTTTGGTATGAGTGTGGCTCGTCTGGTGCTAAAGTCAGACATAGTTAGTCCAAAAGTTAAAATACTTGGCATACCAGATAAGTTTGTTGAGCATGGGACCATGCAACAATTATTAAATGATTGTGGTCTGAATGAAAAAGGAATAGAAAAAGCCATAATTGATATTATGGGACTAAATAAGTAATAGGGAGTGTAAGAAATGCTTTCAACATTGAAAATTCAAAATTATGCTTTACTTAGGGATATAGAAATTGACTTTACAAAAGGTCTTAATATACTTACAGGCGAAACCGGGGCAGGAAAATCAATAATAATAGGTGCCATAAATACTGCTATAGGTGAGCGCGGCTATCTGGAAAATATTAGAACAGGTGAAGATAAGGCGGTTGTTGAAGCTGTTTTTGATTTTAAAGATAATCCTCTACTGATAAAGCTGATAAACGAACAGCTTGCAGAAGCAGGTGTGGAGCAAGTTAAAGATGGACTTGTAATAAGAAGAGAAATAAGTCGCACCTCTAAAGGAAAAATTCATATAAATAATTCAAATGCTTCACTTGTTTTTCTTGAAAAAATTGGGAAGCTTCTGATAGACATACACGGACAGCACGAACACCAATCTCTGTTAAAAAATGAAATACATATGGATTTACTTGATGATTATTCTGGTAGTAGTGTAGTTAAGTCTCAGGTATTGTCTGCTTATAATTCATTTAATAGTGCTTGTCTTGAAATTAAAAAATTAAAAATATTAGAAAGTGAAAAACAAGAACGATTAGAAATGACGATTTACAGACTAAATGAATTAGAGCAGGCGGAGCTTACAGGAGATTCAGAACTGGAAGAGCTAAACAGAGATAGGGATATTATGATAAATACAGAGGCTATGAAAGAAGCTGTCAATAATATTATTATGAACCTTTCTCCATCATCTTTAGACGAAGAAGGCGATGGAGCTATAGATTTAGTATATAAATCAAATGAAGATATTGAAGAGATTGCGAAGATTGACAAGAAAGGCGTAGAGGAATATTTGGCGCTTTCAAAAGAGGCTGTTATAAAACTTGAAGAAATTAAAGAATTTTTTGTGACTTATAGAGAAAAAGTTGAGTTTGATAAGGATAAGCTTGCAAAAACTGAAGCGAGAATAACACTCATAGAGTCCTTAATGAAAAAGTATAGGAAAATAAGTATTCTACAACTTAAGGAATATCAAGAGGAACTGAAAAAAGACAGAAATAATATTGAATTAAATAGTGTAATAATTGCAGAAAAGGAAAAAGAAAAAGCTAAACTAATGACTATACTTGCAGAGAAATGTGAGATTTTATCTGAGGCAAGGCATAAGAAGTCGATTGATTTGGGACATAAAATCGAGTCTGAATTGAAAGATCTTGGTATAGTGAAGGGGAGATTTTTAGTAGAAGTAAAAGATAGCGTGTCTGATAATCCTGATGACTTTTTTGTAACAATCAAAAATAAAAATTATAAAGTAACTGGTATAGGTATTAATACTGTGGAGTTCATGATATCGCTAAATCCTGGTGAAGATTTAAAGCCGTTGGTTAAGGTGGCGTCTGGTGGAGAAATTTCGAGAATAATGCTTTCGATTAAAAATATTTTGTCTGCGGTTGATAGAGTGCCTGTAATGGTTTTTGACGAGATAGATACTGGTATTTCTGGTAAAATTGCAGGAGTTGTAGGAAAAAAATTAAAAGAAATATCATTTAAAAAACAGCTGCTTTGCATTACTCATCTTCCACAGATTGCGGCGTATTCAGATACGCATTACAGTGTAGAAAAACATGTTAAGGATAATAAAACAGAAACATTAATTATTAAATTAGATGATAGTAGCAAAATTCAGGAAATAGCAAAGTTATTGAGTGGCGAAACCGTAACAGAGACTTCGTTAAAAGCGGCGCGGGAAATGGTAGAAAATATTGATATAGGTGCCAAATGAAATATATACTCGCTTTCTTGTCATTAATCATTTTTGGATTTTACCTACACACTGCACCTCCAACAATATATATGGGAGATAGCGGAGAGATAGTTGCTGCAGCTTATACCTTAGGGATTCCACATCCTCCTGGTTATCCACTTGACATGGTGCTTGGAAAAATATCTATGCTTGTTCCTGTTGGGGATATGGCTTTTAGAATGAATATATTATCTTCATTATTGGCAATTTTCTGTTTTATTTTCATGTACTTGGCTGGTGAAGAGCTTTTAAAGCTGATATTTAAGGAAGATGCTGCTAAGAAAAGCATTAGATTTGCTTCTTTATTTGTAACACTTATGTTTATTTTCTCGTCTATGTTTTGGTTTGAATCTATACATGCTAAAGGCGTAGTATATGTCTTAGCAAATATGCTTATGATATTGGCTCTGCTTTTTACTCTTAAAAATATAGCAACAGGAAAAACTAAATACTTTTATGTGACAGCATTTATAGCTGGTTTCTTGATTCCTGCACATAATTCCACAGCACTATTTTTGATTTCGTTAATGGCTTTGTTGTTGTATGTCAATAGAAAAAATATTACATTCAAAAATATTATTACGGCTTCGGCAATTTTCCTTGTGGCTTTGCTTACTTCATATATGTATCTTTTTATTAGGGCCAAATCGGGTACTCCTGTAAATTTTGGTTACTTGCAGAGTGCAGGGGATGTAATGAATCATATTATGAGAAAAGCATATGAGAGAAAGTTTACAGCCCGTTTTGACATGGGGACATATTTTTTAAAAACTGGTAACCTGATTACTCAATTTGTTGAAAAATATAATATCCTTGTTGTATTTTTGTTTGTTGGATTTTATTCACTTTATGCCTATTCTAAAAAATTAACTTTAGCAATAGCTTCGTTTATTGTTTTAAATCTGCTATTGCTTGTTTATGTAATAAATACTTCTGCGGGTTTTGCGATTAATTCAATGTCTTCAATATCTTTGTATGCTTCGAAAAATTTTTATTTAATGATTGATTTAATTCCGATTTTTATAGCGATGCTTGGAGTTTTTTATTTATTGAAAACCTTGACAAGAAAATATAAAATAAATAGTATCTTTGTTGGAGCGGTTTTATTTTGTGCATTAATACTTACTATTGCTGTAAATTTTAATTTAAATAATTTTTCAAGAACTTTTATGGGTTATGACCATGGGTTAAATATTAATAAAACATTAAATAAAGGTGATGTGCTATGGCTAAAAGGAGATTGTCCACTTTTTAATCTCGTTTACCTGCAGTCGGTGAAGTCTAAATTTGATGGAATTAAAACTTATGATAGCAATGCCAATATGCTTGACGGCTCAATATTTAAAAATATTAAAGCTAAAACAGAGTCAGCAATAAAACAGGTTGAGTTCGATATATATAATCAAAACAAAAGCAATTCTTATTATGCAGCACTTGCCAGCTTGCCTTCTGATAAATTAGTTGCTCTGCCTTATGGTGTTATCTTTAAAATGTCACCTTTGGGAACTACTACTGTTGATACTTTGGCGATTGCAAAGCTTTATTCTGTTAGAGATTATTTTAATTGTAACAATCAGGATTTATACTACAGAGATACTACGGCGCGTTATTTTGTAATGCGTGGGCGTTATGCTGGCTTAGCTGGAAATCGTGAAGAAGCAGACAAATGGCTCAAGTTGGCTTATATAACTGCTGGGGCGAGTCCAGAAATTTTAAATAATATTGCGACTGTATATTATTTTAGTTTTGGCGATGTCAATAGTGCCATAGATTATGAAAGAAAAATTTATGAAATGGATCCAAGTGATAGCACGGAGATAGTTCATTTGATATGGTTGTTTAAACAAGTAAATCCTTTGCGGGCTATTGAATATTTAAATGTCTTATACAATCGTTCTACAGATGAAACTGAGAAAGCAAACATAAAACTTGAAATTGATTCTATTAATAATGTAACACAAAAGTCCTAAATTTAATTATTGATTTAAACTTTTTATATTGCTATTATTAAGCGTTAGACAAATACTATCGGAGGGTGCTGTGGTTGATACTTATAGCAAACTTAAATTATTCAAAGAAATACTGAAGAAACAAAAAAAAGATCCCAGATTTTTATCATCGGAGCCACCAGTTTGTCTATGTGGCGTTTATGGAACAAAGGCTCAACTTGATGTTGTTGAAGACGAATGTTCTAATGTAATCAAACAAGATAAAACATACGCAGATGCTTATGTTGCACTCGCTCGGATACATGCCACAAGTGGTAGATATAAGGACGCGGATGCTGAAATTAAGAAAGCCATATCAATAAATCCGGATTTTTCAGATGCCAATTTTGCTGCTGGTGATATTTCTTTTCAATTAGAAAGATTTGATGAAGCAGAAGTATATATTAAAAATTCTATAAAGAAACAACCTAAATTTGCTAATGCGTATATTGTATTAGGAAGAATTTATTATTCACAGGAAAAGTTGGATTTAGCCGAAATAGCATTTAAAAAGGCAATCTCATTAAGGCCGGGATATGCAGATGCTCATCTCGGTTTGGCGGGAGTTTATGTAGGACTTGGGAAGCTAAATGAAGCGGAAGATGAACATAAAAAAGCGATTGCTATAAATTCGCATTATGCAGAAGCTCGTACTGGATTAGGTTGGCTTTACTATTTGCGTGGAGCTCTGAAGAATGCTGAAAAAGAATTTCAAAAGGCTGCAATTTTAACACCGCAGGAATACGAAATATACACAGGCCTTGGTTGGATTAATTATAAGCTTAATCGCTATGATGAGGCGGAGGCTGATTTTTTAAAGGCAAAATCAATTAAGAAAAATAATATTGATTCTTTTGTTGGCTTGGGTTGGACATATTTCAGAATGTATCTTCTTGCAGAAAGTCAACTTGAGGCAGCAGATAAGGAATTCAAGACAGCTGTTAAGCTTGATCCAAAATATGGTGACGCTTATCTTGGCTTAGGTTGGGTTTGTTTTCATCAGGACAAGCTGGACGATAGTGAGAAAAACTTTTTGAAGGCTTTAGAGCTCAATCCTGATTCAGCTGAGCCACATCTTGGTTTAGGTTGGGTCTATTATAAATTAATTGACACAAAGAAAGAGCTTATTAAAGACGCAGAAAAAGAGTTTAAGCTTAGTGCTGAGCTTGCACCTGATATGCCTGAAGTTTATGTGGGTTTAGGCTGGGTTAAATATCAAATGAGTAAATTGGCAGAAGCTAAAAAACATTTTAAAAAAGCAAGAGAACTAAATAGTAACTATGCAGATGCCTTAATAGGTTTGGCAACAGTGTATGAAAAAGAGGGTAGAAAAATTGAAGCTAAAGAAATTTTTAGAAAAGCAAAAAAAATATCTCCCAAAGGTGCTTTTTAGATATTGTTAATATAAAGCTTGTTCATAAAAAAAAAGACGGCATCAGGCCAGTCTTTTTTTTTGTCAATTTTTATTATTGTTATTTTAATCCGTAATCTTTCAATATCTTTTTTGCGTTTGCTACCATGTCGGAGGTGGGCGATAGTTCTATATATTTTCTTAAATATACAATTGCTTCTTTTTTACTACCACTTGCAGCACAAGCAACTCCTAAATTGTAATATCCCATTGAAAAATCTGGGTTTAAATCAATTGATTTATGATAAGCAGCTATAGCTTCAGCCAAGTGCTTTTTTCCAAAGTAATAGTTGCCAAGTAAAAAATAGGCATTTGAAGCAAGTTTTGTGTCATAAAGCTCAAGTTTTTGTATATAGGGCAGGGCATTATCAGGCATATTAATGTTTAGATATAGATCTATAAGATTGCCATAAAATAATCCTGTTACAGGCGCTTCTTTTATAGCCATTTTGTAATCGTCAATTGATGTCTGTAGGTATTTAATATCTTCATATCTGGCAAGTAGAGCATATATGCGTCCTAAGTTTCCCCAATAGTATGAATTTCCTGGATTTATTTTTACACCGACTGTGTAAGATTCTGCTGCTTTGTGTATAAGCATGAGTTGCTGATTTCTGTCCTGAGTAATCATTGCCAGCTTCTCATAGGCTAAAGCCAGATAAACATAATATTTAACTTCGTGAGGTGCTTCGTTAACTGCTTTTATATGTTCTTCTACGGCAATGTCCCATTTATTACGCAACCCAAAATTTTTCGCTTTATTGTAGTGAACATCAGCGGAGTATATCATGTAGGCCTCATATGAAAAAAATGCAGCAAGCAATATGACTACAATCTGAAGAGAGTACTTAATGAATTTTGATTTATTGTTAGCAGGCTCAAATAGATTAATTAAATATATTTTTGAACCAAACAAAGAACAATAAATTATCGCGTGTGCTGCAAAAATCATATAAAGATAAGTATTGATGGCAGCTACGCCAAAGGAAAATAAATTTTGAACAAAATAGGCAATAAAAGAAGCAAACATAGCAATTGAAATAAGGCGTATATTGTTATCTGAGATGCGTTTGAAAGCTCTATACCACATGAGAATATAAGATAAAATGAGCAATAAGTAAATGCCAAGTGTGGTGATTCCCATTGTTGCAGCTATATTTAAAAGCTCATTATGCGCAGTACGAGATGAAACATTCGCACCGTCAATTTGAGCAAAGTTTGTGCCTGCGTATTTAGGAAAAACACTTTTGAAGGTATCTACGCCTGTTCCTAAAATTGGATTCTCATTAATGATTTTAAGAGCTGGGATCCAAATGTGTAGTCTTGAAACTGCTAAGCTTTGTTTAACATTTGCTATAGAGTTCCATAATCTGTTTGTGGCTTCTCTACCTATGGTTATACTCAAAGTAGATGTCACAATTATTAGTCCAAGAACAAAAGCTAAAACCTTGCGATGTTTGGGTAATTCATTAGATAAAAAAGCAAAAGTGTGTTTTGAGGCAAGTACTGGTTGGGCTGTCGCATTTTTCATTAGAGTACTTAACCAATAAATACCAAAAACAAAAAGGGAAGCTACAAAGGCAAGAAATGGAGCGCGGCTTTGAGTTCCAAATAATGCTATATACATAAGAATACATAAGAGCAATAAAGAAGCCGAAACTATATATTTTTTATTTCTTATATTAATTAGAAGCAAAGCTAAATTTATTGGAATAATCATAGCAAGCAAGGCTCCGAGAAAATTCGGATTACCCATAGAGGCAAAGTATCTGCCTTTGATTAAGGAATCTTCGCTCCACTGAACAATGTCATAGCCAAAAAATTGAGAAATGGCATAAATGGTAATTATAGCCCCACTGATTAAAATAGCATAATTGAAGGCTTTTATTCTTGGTAAAGTATTAATATGATTAACAGCAATAAAATAAATCAATATATAATTTAGGGTTGAAAGAGAACCAGCAAAGTTCTCATATTCACCACGAAATGAAAGCTGAGGAGCAAAGCTTGTAAATGTGGTTACTAAGTTCATGATAGCAAAGCCAAGCAAGGGCAAGTCGAGTGGTGTTTGGATAAATTCAAACTTGCCTTTTTCTAACATTCTGACAAGCCAAAGTGCTGTCATGATAGTAGTTATGATTCTGAGCAAGGTGAGTTTGGGTAATTCAAACTGATCAAAAGACATAATGTTAAAATATAGAGGAAGTGCTACTACGGTTACTAAAAGCAGCCAAAAGACGAGCTTGTCTAACCATATAGATGGGAAACTATCGGTAAGTTCTGTTTTTTTATGAGTGCTAATGTCTTTCGCCATAAATAACCTCAGTTAGTATATTTTCTTTAGGTGAATATTAATCAGTATAAAGATAATCATGTGTATAGTCAAGAACATTAGGGTATTTGTATTATGCAATCAACATATGTTTTCATTTGACTAATACTGTCCTTTTAACTATAATTTATCTGTTTTGAAGTCGCTGATTACATTTTTATTTCTCATTTAAAAGGAGCATTTTATGCGTTATGGTTATTTTTCTGAAAATGGTAGGGAATATATTATAACTAATCCGCATACGCCATCACCGTGGATTAATTATATCTCAAACATGCGTGGGTACTGCGGCATTATAAGTCAAACAGCAGGAGGTTTTTCTTTTCATAAAGACCCTCGCGATAGAAGGCTTACAAAATATAGATGCAATAATATACCAATAGATAGGCCGGGAAGATATTTTTATATTAAAGATGAAGAAACAGGAAGCTATTTTTCACCGACATGCCAGCCAGTTGATAAAACTCCGGATTCGTATGAGTGTAGGCATGGACAGGGATATACTATAATCAGTCAGGTTTTTGAAAAAATAGAAACTAAAATATCGTATTTTGTTCCGACCGATCATGATTGTGAGATATGGAGCATGAAAATAAAAAACACTTCTAGTTCTCCAAAAAAACTATCTATATATTCGTATTCCGAATTTTCAATGTGGTGTGAACCAGAGTCAAGAAATATACAATGGTCCTTGCACTTAACGAAAGGATCTTTTGCCAATGATATGGTCTTATATGATTTCATTGAGCCGCATCCGGCGTTTGATATGCAGGCAAATAAAAATTATGTAGGAGACCGGCCTGGTTATGCTTTTATGGGAATGAGTGAAAAAGTACTGGATTTTGAATGCGTAAGGGATAAGTTCATAGGCATGTACAATACAGAATCCAACCCTGTGGCTTTGGCTAATGAAAAACTTTCAAACTCTATACTTCGTGGCGGCAATGGTTGCGCCGCATTGAGAACTTCTATAGTACTGAACCCAGGTGAAGAAAAAACAATTACAGTGGTTTTGGGTTATGCTAAAACAGCCGAAGAAGCAGCCCAAGTACGAGATTTTTTTAGTAATGAAAAAAACACTACGGAAGCATTGGAAAAAGTAAAAAATGTTTGGAGCACATATTTTAATAATTTTTCAGTTAAAACGCCTGATAAAGATTTTAATCTCATGGTAAATATTTGGAATCAGTATCAGTGCAAGACGACTTTTGATTGGTCGCGCTACATTTCATATTATGAAAATGGCGAAGGTCGTGGTATGGGTACCCGCGATTCGTGTCAAGATACTCTGGCAATAAATTCACAAATGCCTGAGCGAGCAAAAACCAGAATATTTATGATTATTTCTACTTGCCAGTTTGAAACTGGTGACACTTACCATCAGTTTTTTCCTAATGGTGGGAAAGGCGATTTAAAAGGCTTTTCTGATGATCATCTATGGTTAATCCAAATGGTTCATGCATATATAGCAGAGACTGGTGATAGCGGCATATTAAATGAGGAATGTGGTTATGCAGATTCGACAAAGAAAGCTTCCATATATCAACATTTGCTTGATGCGGTTAATTATACTGAAAAAATGAAAGGCGTACATGGTTTGCCACTTATTCTTACGGCTGATTGGAATGATACACTTCATTTATGGATGGAAGCTAAAGAACCTGAATCGGTCTTAACTGCGGAGCTATATGTTTATGCTTTAAGACTTTTAGCACAATTAAGTGAAGAGATATCAAATCCGACAGAGACAAAATTATTAAATGAGCGTGCAGATCAAATGTCTTTAATTATTAATCAAAAGTGTTGGGACGGAAATTGGTATGTCCGTGGTTTTGGAAGCAAAGTAATAGGAACGCAAAAAAGTGAGAAAGCAAAAATATTTTTAAACTCACAAGTTTGGAGTGTGATATCTGGGGCTGCACCGCGTGATAAATCTTTGTTATGTATGGACAGTGTAAATAAATATCTTGCTTCTAAAGAAGGAGTTAAGAAACTTTGGCCACCTTTTGATAAATATGATCAAACTTATGGATTAATATCCAGGTATAATACAGGCCGCAAGGAAAATGGCATTTTTTCACATGCCAATGCTTGGGCTATAGTGGCAGAATGTGTATTAGACCGACCAGATTTAGCTTTTGAATACTATAAAAATATATTACCTTTAAAAAATAATGACAATGCTGAAATATTAAAAACTGAACCTTATGTTTTTTGCCAGACTATAGTTTCTAATGATGGTTTGAATGTTGGAGAGGGAGCAAATTCTTGGCTTACAGGAACTGCTTCTTGGATGTATGTTGCTGCAACCCAGTATATACTTGGAATAAAACCTACTTTGAATGGTCTTTCCGTGTTGCCAAGAATACCGTCAACCTGGAACGGGTACACAGTAAAAAGAATATATCGTGGTTGCGAGTATGATATAAGAGTCAAGCGTGGCGATAAAGGTATTGTTGTTGACGGAAAACCAATAATAGGAAATGTCATCCCTATACAAGTTGTAGCAAAGTGTGTGGTAGAAGTAAATATATAGTATTGTTGTATAAAAGTGGATGAATTAAGTCCTTTTGAGTCACATCTACACTTAGTATATTGGTGCAAAGGTGTTCAAGTTTATTGATTTACTTATAATTGACAAACTATTACCCTTATGATATTCTGTTTTATACAATGAAAAAGGAGAAATTAATGAAAAGATTACTGTGTTTTACCTTTATATTTATGCTTGTTTTGCCTGTTTTTATTATTTGTCAAGATGAGTCTGAAGCTTTTTCGAATGGTAATGAAACAACAGTAAATGAAAACACTGTAAATGTGTCTGACATATTTGCGGGAGATACACCTGTTCCTAATGAAAATAACACTGCAACCAGTGGAGCCGTAGTAAATCCTTTAGATGGTATGTCTGGTTCTTCTGAACCAGCTTTGAATCAAAATAATAATTTATCAGTTGCCAAAAAAGAAGCTACTGCCAATCGCGTAATAAAAGATAAAAGTCAAACAATGAATAAATCAAATGAAATTAATATTGAAGCTCAAGCAAAAACAAGACAGCAAATGGAACAGGATGTGCAGGATTTATATAAAGAAGGAAAAAAGTATTATGATATAGAGGACTATGAAGGGGCTTCTGAAATATGGATGAGATTGCTAACAAATTATTCAACATCAAAAAATCTTCATACCATAAGATATTCTTTGGCAAATGCTTATGAATACGCTTTGCAATATGATAATGCCATCGCACAGTACCAAAAGGTGTTGGCAGAAAACCCAAAACTCGATATCTCGATAGAAGCAAATTATAGATTAGCAGGTTGTTATGTTAAGCTTGAAAAATATCCACAAGCAATTGAGATTTATAAAGATATAATACTAAGAGGTCCAAGTAAAATAGCTGACATAAGAGCTTATTTCAGCTTAGCCAATATATATATGAAACAGGGCAATTATAAAAAAGTAGAACTTATATATAAAAATATTGTAAAGTCATTTCCAAATTCTGCTTCAGAAATTCAGGGGCGTTTTCAACTCGCTCAGCTTTATGCGCAAACGAGCAGATTTAAAAGTGCGGTGAAGGAATATAAATTGATAATGTACAAATATAAAAATACTGAGTGGGCTCCGAAGGCGGCTATACATATTGGTGATACTTACAAGCTTGCGGGAGAGTATAGAAATGCAAGAGAAGCATACTCTATAGTGATAAATGAATATTATAAATACGATGTTTATACTTTGCAGGCAGAAGAAAGAATTAAAAGCTTAAAATCTCACAAGGCGATTGAAGATAAATTTTATGCAGAGTAAAAAGTTATTTTTCTTATTAGTAATTTTTCAGATGTTAATGTTCCAATTTGTTTTTTCAATAGATCCTTTTACTGAAGCAAAAACATTGTCAGAAAAAGGCAAGTATGCTGAAGCAATAAAAGTTTATATGAGAGTCAAACAATTATATCCTGACACTGAGTGGGTCCCTCGAAGCATTCTGCAAGTTGCTTTAAATTATGAAAAAATGAATAAATATGATGATGCTATCGCAGAATACAAAACTCTAATTGAAAAATACTCAACTTTACATGTTGCTGAAGAAGCATATTTTGCTATAGGTAGAATCAGGACAACTCAGAATATGGCAGTACAGGCAGTGAAAGCCTATGAATTGTATTTGAGAAATTATCCCAAAGGTGAGTTTGCTGTTATGGCATATTTTAATGAGGCGGCTATATATAAACAAACTGGCAATAAAGATGAAGCACTCCGTTGTTTTAATGAGATATTAAATAATTATCAAAATGAGTTATGGTTTCATAGTTGGGCAGCGATTTACTCAGGCGATATATATTCAGGTCGCAAGGATTATGATAGGGCGATAGCAAAATATCAAAAGGTCACTGATTCTGACAAGAATAAAGTTTTATATTCGCTTTCTTTGCTGCATCTCGCACAGGCAAATATGGAAAAAAATGATTTTATATCTGCGAAGAATGCCTTTAATGAACTTACGCATAAGGATAACTTCTTTCAGGAAGAAGCTTTATACGGTTTAGGTAAATCCTATTATAAATTGGGTGAATATAAATTAGCAAAAGATGTATATACTTCTTTGCTACAGATGTTCCCTGAAACTATATGGCGTAAAAATGTTGAAAAAGGTCTTAAATTAATGGATAAGAAAATCAATAAGCAAAGAACAGAAGCCAACGAAGAGTTGTAATACCAGCAGTGATACACGCAACGAACAGCAAACGACCGTGCATGGTCGTTTTTTTGTTTTAAGTGTCTTGTTACGAGTAGCTTGACTTAAATTCAAAATATGAAGGATAAAATGTCAGAACTAACACCAATGATGAAACAGTACTTAGAGACTAAAAAGAAAGTCGGCGATGCTATTTTGTTTTTTCGACTTGGTGATTTTTATGAAATGTTTGGTGATGATGCTAAGCTTGCGTCAAAAGTCATGCAAATAGCTTTAACATCAAGAAGTTCTGGAGATGGCAGACAAGTAAAAATTCCTATGTGCGGCATACCATTTCATGCTGCAAATTCTTACATATACAAGCTTATTACTGCAGGGTACAAGGTAGCAATATGCGAACAGGTTGAAGATCCTAAAGATGCTAAAGGTTTGGTGAAGCGTGAAGTTGTTAAAGTAATTACTCCTGGTACGGTGCTCGAAGAATCTGCTTTGGATAGAAAAACAAATAACTATATAATGTCTGTTTGTATTGATAAACAAATTGCAGGAATGGCTTTTTTAGATATCACAACTGGTGAGTTCTTTTGCCAAGAAATTGAATACAAAGGAAATTATGATTTGATAATTGATGAGATAGAAAAGATCCAACCAACTGAGTTACTTCTTCCTGATAATTATGCTGATGATAAAATCATAACAAGAAATCTTATTGACCGTGTAAAAGCCGGAACTCACAGGGTTTATGTGAATATGTATTCAGGATGGAACTATCAAAAGGATGTCTCGACTGAAAAGCTCAAAGAACATTTTGGTGTAATAAATCTGGATGGTTTTGGTATAGAAGCAAAGGATACTGTTATTGGTGCTGCGGGTAGCTTGATTGCTTACATATATGAAACACAAAAAACAGTGTTATATCATATTTCTAAGCTTGTACTGCGTTCACGGCATGACCTTTTATATATAGATGCTGTATCGCTAAGAAACCTTGAGGTTACTGAATCATCTGTAAAAGCAGACGATACTACTTTATTTGGTGTTTTGGACCATACTTTAACCTCTATGGGAAGCAGGGAACTAAAAAAATGGCTTATAAATCCATTAACTGATATTTCTAAAATAATAGAGCGACAAGATATAATACAATTCTTTTATGATTATTCTGAGACAAGGGAAAATTTGAAAGAAGTACTTAAGGAAATTTCTGATATAGAAAGAATAACAGGAAAGCTTGGTAGTCAAACTGCTAATGGAAGGGATTTAAATGCTTTAAAGAAAGGACTTGAGAACGCGGCTCGTGCCGGAGAGGTTATTAAATCAAGTTCAAACAGTCTTTTAATTAAAAACTTTATGTTTAACTCACAGGTGTTAAAGGATATGTGCCTGCTGATAAGTAATTCTATAGTAGAAGAACCGCCCATATCTATAAAAGAAGGTGGGATAATCCGTCCTGCTTATGATAAAGAGCTCGCTGCTTTAAAGAATGTGAGTAGTGATGGTAAAGATTGGATTGCTTCTTTGCAAGAAGATGAAAGAAAAAGAAGTGGTATTGGTTCGCTTAAAGTTGGTTACACATCGGTATTTGGTTATTATATTGAAATTAGTAAAGCAAATTTGAAAAATATTCCAGAAAACTATATAAGAAAACAAACTTTGGTTAATGCGGAAAGATTTGTAACACCTGAACTTAAGGAATACGAAAGCAAGATACTTGGTGCTCAGGATAAAATCATGGCACTTGAGTATAAAATTTTTAGCGAAATAAGAGAAAAACTTTCTGCAAATATTGCTGCACTTCAAGACGCTTCATCGAGGTTAGCAAGTCTTGATTGTCTTTTAGCTTTGACAACTGCTGCAATTAATGGAAATTATATTAGACCAATTATTGATAATTCAGAACAAATAGATATAGAAGAAGGCAGACATCCAGTAATAGAAAGAAGCTTGGGTTATAATGAATTCATTTCAAATGACACAAAACTGGATACAAAAGATAATATGATTATGGTAATAACTGGTCCTAACATGGCAGGAAAATCAACTTATATGAGGCAAACAGCAATAATAATAATTATGGCACAGGCTGGTTCGTTTATTCCTGCCAAGCGCGCGAGAATAGGAGTAGTGGATAAGATATTTACTCGCGTAGGTGCATCTGACCATCTTGCAAGAGGGCAATCTACTTTTATGGTAGAAATGATTGAAACTGCAAATATTTTAAACAATGCTACTTCTAAATCGCTAATCTTACTTGATGAAGTAGGTAGGGGAACTTCTACATTTGATGGGGTGTCTATCGCATGGGCCATTACAGAATATATTCATAGTCATGTGAAAGCAAAAACTCTTTTTGCAACTCATTATTATGAGTTAACGGAATTGGCTGAAAATTTAAAAGGTGTAAAAAATTATAATATACAAGTAAAAGAATGGGGCGATAAAATAATATTTCTTCGAAAAATTATTAAAGGTTCAACTGACCGCAGTTATGGAATACATGTGGCACAGCTTGCTGGTTTGCCTGGTTTAGTTATTGAAAGAGCAAATCAGATTCTTTCTGATCTTGAAAAAGCCAATTATACTAAAGACGGTAAGCCAAAGATAGGCGCTGATAATGCCACAGAAGCTCCTCAATTAGATTTGTTTTCTTCAAATGATTCTCGACTTAAGATAGAAGTTGAAAAAATTGACTTAGATACTATCACTCCTGTGGAAGCATTACTTAAATTAAAAGAATTGAAAGACAAATACTTATAAGGAGCTATTATGACTACTATGGAATTGACTTTGTTAGGTTATGCTGCAGGAACAATCACATCTTTTGGTTTTATTCCGCAGGTAATAAAAGGTTTTAAAACTAAACATATGAAAGATGTGGCACTATGGCAGCCATTATTGCTGGGTGTTGGTATGACTTTATGGTTTATTTATGGCCTATATTTGAATAATATGCCAATGATTTTGGCTAATTTATTCTCAATAATATGCAATATCATTGTTATTATACAAAAGTTGGTTTATAAATAAGAGGCCTTTGTTATTGACATGATATAAATTCACTGATATTATGTAAATATTACAAAATAGGAGGTATATTATGAAGGAAATTAAAGGACAATTGATAGGCAAGGGTAAGAAGTTTGGTATAGTAATTTCAAGATTCAATGAAGCAATAGGAAAAAACCTGCTTGCTGGAGCGATAGATTGCTTGCTTAGACATCAGGTTGTAGAATCAAATATAGATGTTTATTGGGTACCAGGTTCTTTTGAAATACCTACTGCTTTGTCAAACATACTTAAAAAGAAGAAATATACAGGTATGATAGCACTTGGTGTTATTATTCGTGGTGAGACACCGCATTTTGATTTTATTGCCTCAGAAGTGACTAAAGGAATCGCTTCACAGAGCATGGCAACAGGCGTGCCTATAGGATTTGGTATTATAACTGCAGACACAGCAGAACAGGCAAAAGACAGAGCAGGGGTAAAAGCAGGAAACAAAGGTTGGGATTCGGCTTTGTCAACGCTTGAAATGACAGATCTGATAGATCAAATTAAGTAATAAAATTTGTATATTGTAGTATTTCAAAAAATTTAAATTATAATTGTTTTCTTGAAAGGATAACATGGGAATAAGGCGTGCTGGAAGAATTATTGCTCTTCAGAGTTTGTATCAGATTGAGATTGCAGAAAAGCCAATGGATGAGATAAACGAGTTCATTGATACTTACTCAACACAGAATTTAGGACAAGAGGAAAAGTTTTTAGATAAATCGAAAGAGTTTTCCAAAGACTTAATAAAAGATGTTATGGAACATATGAAGGAAATAGATGAGATAATTCCAAAATATCTGAAAAACTGGAAATACGACAGGATTTTATCTATAGATAGAAATATACTGCGCATTGGAGTAGCGGAGTTGGTTTTCCGTGAAGACATACCATATAAAGTTACGATAAACGAAGCCATCGAACTTGCTAAAAGGTTTGGGGACGAAAAATCAGGTAGTTTTATCAACGGTGTTCTGGATAATATTGTAAAAAATGAAGGTGAAATGCATACAATATTAAAGGCGAAACTTTCAGGTAAAATAAACAAGCCAACAGAACAAAAATAGCAATTAAATATAGCATATCTTATAATCGTACTTTTAGTTTTCTGTTTGACTTTTAATCACATATTTTGTATAGTTATTTAGCAACAGTTGGCGTCGATGCCTGCCTAATATGTCGCTACGATGCGACAAATCTCAAGGTTGTATAGTTGCTATAAGTATGCCTATAGATAGATTGTTATTTGGCTAAAAATTTATAAAGCTTAAAACTTAATTTGAAAATTAATAATATAAAAGGAGTTTTGTATGGAAACTGTAAGCTCTATGGAAGGTTATATGCCAATGAAAAAAGGGTTATATGATCCTTCATTTGAAAAAGATTCCTGTGGTGTAGGTTTTATCGCAAACATAAAAGGCGATAAGACAAATAAGCTCGTTCTTGATGGCATGCAGATACTTGAGCGCATGACTCATCGTGGGGCAACTGGTGCTGATTCAAAAACCGGTGATGGAGCGGGGATTCTTATACAAATTCCACATGATTTTTTTATAAAGGTATCAAAAAATATTGGCATAAACCTTCCTGATGAAGGTGAATATGGTATAGGTTTAGTTTTTTTACCACAAGATGAAAATGAATGCAAGGTAGTAAAAAATGAAATAAAAAAAGCGATTGATGAACAAGGACAAACTCTTTTGGGTTGGAGAGAAGTGCCAGTTGATAATAATGTAATAGGTCCTGTAGCAAGGGCAAGCGAGCCAAGGTTTGAACACCTTTTTATAAAGAAAGCAGAGAATATAAATGATAGAGAAGCTTTTGAACGCGCGCTTTATATAATAAGAAAAAAAGTTGAAAATGTTGTAAGAGATTCTAATCTAAAACAAAAAGCACAATTTTATGTTACTAATTTATCAAGCAGAGTTATCATATATAAAGGTCTTATGATGCCAGCAGAGATAGCTAATTTCTTTACAGATTTAAAAGACGAAGATATTAAAAGCGCAATTTGCCTTGTTCATTCCCGTTATTCTACAAACACTTTTCCTACATGGGATTTAGCTCAGCCATTCCGTTATTTGGCTCACAATGGCGAGATTAATACTTTAAGAGGAAACTTAAACTGGATGAAAGCGAGAGAAGGACTTTTCAATAGTGCTCTTTTTGGTACTGATACTAAACACATGAAACCCGCTATTCGCGATGAAAAACAAAGTGATTCGGCTTCCATAGATAATGCTTTTGAAATGCTAACTAAAGCAGGAAGAAGTATGCCGCACGCTATGATGATGTTAGTCCCAGAAGCTTGGGAACATAATGATCTTTTACCTAATTCTATAAGAAGTTTTTATAAGTATCATGCTTGCTTCATGGAACCTTGGGACGGTCCTGCGGCACTTGCTTTTACGGATGGGATAAGAATAGGGGCAGTACTTGATAGAAATGGACTCAGACCAGCAAGATATATAATAACAAATGATGGTTATGTGGTCATGTCATCAGAGGTTGGAGTTCTTGACATACCTCCTTCCAATATAAATAAGTCGGGAAGATTAGAGCCTGGCAAAATATTTTATATAGACACTGCAAAAAACAGAATAATAAATGATTCGGAAGTCAAAGAAGATTTATCAAGGCGCGCGCCATATAGGCAATGGAGAAAAGAACAGCTAATATACATAGAAGATCTTCCGGTTCCTGATATGAAACCTTCCAATCCCGAAGGACTCATGGATCAGCTTAAAGTTTTTGGATACACAAGAGAAGACCTTAAAGATATTTTGAAACCTATGGCAGGAGAAGCTAAGGATCCGCTTGGTTCTATGGGTAATGATACGCCTCACGCAGTGCTTTCAATAAGACCAAAATTACTTTTTACATATTTCAAGCAGCTCTTTGCTCAGGTTACAAATCCGCCTATCGATTCTGAAAGAGAGGAAATAGTAATGAGCTTGCGGAGCTTTATAGGTCCGCAGAAAAATCTTTTTGAAGAAACAGCTCAGCATACACATAAGCTACAGGTGAGAGAGCCTATTGTTACAAATGAAGAACTTGAGAAAATAAAACATATAGCAGTAAATGGATTTAGAACTAAAACTATTTCTTTATTACTTATGCCTGGAGATACAGGTGATTTTGTTAGTGCTTTAGATAGGGTATGTGAAGAATCAGTGAAGGCAATAAAAGAAGGTTATTCATATATAATTTTAAGTGATAAAGGCGTTAGTGATGAATATACTGCGATACCTTCACTTTTGGCTTCAGGAGCTGTTCATCAAGAGCTTGTTAGAAAGTCTTTAAGGACAAGCGTAGGATTAATACTTGAATCAGGAGAACCAAGAGAAGTTCATCATTTTTGTGTTCTGCTCGGTTTTGGAGTTGATATTATCAATCCTTATTTGGTGTATGAAGCAATAAGATATATGACAGATAAAGGTGAAATAGACTGCGGTTATGAAAAGGCTGTTTATAATTACAGGAAAACTTGCCATAAGGGAATACGCAAAGTTATGGCAAAAATGGGTATATCCACATTACAAAGCTACAGAGGCGCGCAGATTTTTGAGGCCTTTGGTATTCACGATGAAGTGATAGACAGATGTTTTACTGGTGCTGTCTCACGCATAGGTGGAGTGGGTTTTGAAGAAATAGCAAAAGAAGTAATAATGACTCATACGGAATCATTCTGTAAAACAGGTGCCGCAGAAAAGATATTGCCTACTGGTGGATTATATCAGTGGAAAAAAGACGGGGAAACACATCTATGGAATCCTGAATCTATTGCTGCGATACAGGACGCCGTAAGGAATAATGACGAAAAAAGATTTAAGGAGTTTGCTGCAATTATAAATAATCAGGCAAATCAACCTGTGACATTAAGAAGCTTGCTTAAGTTTAAAAAACAGAAAGCTGTTTTGTTATCTGAAGTTGAGTCTGTTGATTCAATTGTAAAAAGATTTGTGGTAGGAGCAATGAGTTTTGGTTCTATCAGTGGCGCTGCTCATGAGGCAATGGCAATAGCCATGAATAGACTTGGTGGAAAATCAAATACTGGAGAAGGCGGAGAGGATCCAATAAGATTTACTCCTTATCCAAATGGTGATCTTGCGCGCAGTGCTATAAAGCAGGTTGCTTCTGGTAGGTTTGGTGTAAATATAAATTATTTAACTAATGCTGATGAAATACAAATAAAAATTTCTCAAGGTGCAAAACCAGGAGAAGGTGGACAATTGCCTGGTCATAAAGTAAGCGAAATAATTGCCAGAACGAGATATACAACCCCTGGAGTTACTTTGATATCACCGCCACCACATCATGATATTTATTCTATTGAAGATTTAAAACAGCTTATCTTTGATTTGAAGAATGCTAATCCAAGAGCCAGAATAAGTGTAAAACTTGTGTCGGAAGCTGGAGTAGGCACAGTTGCGGCAGGTGTTGCCAAAGCTCATGCAGATATGATACTGATATCAGGTGGAGATGGTGGAACAGGTGCTTCTCCTAAAACCTCTATTATGCATGCAGGTTTGCCGTGGGAATTAGGCATTTCAGAAACACATCAAACTCTTGTCATGAATAATTTGCGGGGAAGAGTTCGTTTACAAACAGATGGACAAATGAGAACTGGCCGCGATTTGGCTGTGGCAGCATGTTTAGGAGCGGAAGAGTTTGGTTTTGGAACTATCGTACTTATTACTTTAGGTTGTGTAATGCTTAGACATTGTCATTTAAATAATTGTTCTTTAGGTGTTGCTACGCAAGACGAGCTTTTACAAAAGCGTTTTGCTGGCAAACCAGAATATGTAGTAAACTTTATGAAATTTATTGCACAGGATTTAAGAGAAATAATGGCTGAACTTGGAATTAAAACTGTTAATGATTTGGTCGGTAGAGTTGATTTGCTTGAGGTAGATAAAGAAATAATTCCATGGAAGGCAAAGAGAATAGATTTCTCAAAGATTCTGTATAAACCAGAGGTAAAGGCAGATACAGCAACATACTGTGTAACAAAGCAGGATCATGAAATAGATAAAGTTCTTGATCGGGAACTGATATTGGAAAGTAAACCAGCATTAGATAATAAAATAGTGGTTAAAATAGAAAAAGTTATTAAGAATACAGATCGTTCATGTGGTGCTATGTTATCAGGAGAGGTATGCAAAAAATACGGAGAACAATATTTACCTGAAAATACAATACACTGTAAGTTTAAAGGTACTGCAGGACAAAGTTTTGGTGCATTTCTTGCTAAAGGAATTAATTTTGAGCTTGAAGGTCTTGCAAATGATTATGTGGGAAAAGGAATTTCTGGTGGCCGTATTTCAATATATCCATTTAAAAAAGCAATGTATAATTCAACAGAAAATGTAATTATAGGTAATACGGCTTTTTACGGAGCTATATCAGGCGAGGCCTATATTCGTGGAATGGCTGGAGAAAGATTTTGTATAAGAAACTCTGGACTTTATGCTGTGGTAGAAGGTTTAGGTGACCATGGTTGCGAATATATGACAGGTGGAAGAGTAGTGGTGTTAGGACAGACAGGAAGAAACTTTGCAGCGGGTATGTCTGGCGGAATTGCTTATGTGTATGATGAAGCAAGAGTATTTCCTGACAAATGTAATAAAGATATGGTGGAGTTATCAGGATTAGACGCAGATGATATTAGAACTGTAAAGACAATGCTTGAAAATCACATAAAATATACTTCCAGCGGGAAAGCTTCAGAGTTGTTGGAAAATTTTGATTATAGTATTAAAAACTTTGTTAAAGTAATTCCAATTGAATATAAACAAATAATGGACCTTGCGAAAAAACAGCAGTCCCTTGAAACGACGGAGGCCTAAAGTGGGAAATCCAACTGGTTTTTTAAAAGTAAAGAGAGAAACTATGTCATACAGGCCTGTTTGCGATAGAGTAAAAGATTTTAAGCCAGTGGCAGTTCCGAGAACGGATGAAAAGGCAAAAGAACAAGCATCAAGATGTATGGATTGTGGTACTGACTTTTGTAACTGGGCATGTCCGCTTGGTAACTATGTGCCAGAGTGGAATGATCATGCATATCGTGATAGGTGGGAAGGGGCATACATTTTGTTATCTGCTACTAATGTCCTTCCGGAAGTTACTGGTCGCGTATGTCCTGCTCCATGTGAATCGGCATGTGTTTTGGGGATAAACGATTATCCCGTGACCATAAGAGAAAACGAGTTGGCAATAATAGAAAAGGCTTTTAAAGAAGGGTATGTAAAACCAGAAAGAGGAATACTTCGCACTGGAAAAAAAGTGGCGGTTATTGGTTCTGGCCCTGCAGGTCTTTCAACAGCTGCGTTTTTGAATATGGCTGGACATACTGTTACAGTCTTTGAAAAAGAAGATCGTCTCGGTGGTTTTATGAGATATGGCATACCTGATTTCAAACTTGAAAAATCTATTCTTGATCGAAGGTTGTCTGTTTGGCAAGAAGAAGGAATTCGTTTTAAAACTTGTATTAATGTAGGTATAAATTTCGCGACTGAGGAATTAATAAAGGAATATGATGCAGTTTGTGTCGCTGTTGGATGTCGGGTACCAAGAGATATGAATATACCGGGAAGGCAGTTAAAGGGAATTTATCAAGCTGTTGATTATCTCACACAATCCAACCGTAAAGTAGCTGGAGATAAAATAGAAGCTGAAATTATTGATGCAAAAGGTAAAAGTGTATTGGTTATTGGTGGCGGTGATACAGGGGCAGATTGTGTCGGAACGGCTAATAGGCAAGGCGCTAAATGTGTTATGCAGATAGAAATATTACCTGAACCATCAAGGGATAGGCCTATTGATCAGCCGTGGCCAAAATATCCATTTGTTTTTAAAACCACTTCAAGTCATGAAGAGGGTTCTGATAGAAAATGGAATGTTACAACAAAAGAGTTTGCTGGTGAAAATGGAATTATAAAAAAAGTAAAATGCGCAAAAGTTGAATGGGTAAAAACAGAATCAAGCAGCAGGCCTTCAATGAAAGAAGTTGAAGGTTCAGCTTTTGATATTGATGTTGATCTTGTAATTTTTTCTATGGGTTTTACTAATCCTGTAAAAGAAGGTTTGCTTGAAAAATTAGCAGTAAAGCTTGATGAGCGCGGAAATATTATTAGAGATGCAAAATCTCTTGAGACAACTGTTAAAGGTGTTTTTGCTGCAGGTGATGTATCCAGAGGTCCCTCATTAATAGTTTGGGCAATTGCAGAGGGTAGAAAAGTTGCAGACGGAATAACTGAGTATTTGGCTTCAAAAAGCAAGTAGGGTTGGGCTTACGCCACCGATGTCGTAAGTCGTTTTTATATCACAAAAATGTAGGAGGGAAAAGTGTATAAAATCGTAGAAAAGAAAGTCCTTTCAAAAGATATAAAACTATTAGGTGTAGTAGCTCCGCATGTCACATTTAACGCAAAAGCAGGTAATTTCATAATTGTAATTCCCGACGAAAAAGGCGAGAGAATTCCTCTAACTATTTATGATTGGAATAAAGAAAAAGGAATTCTATATATGGTATTTCAGGAAATTGGATTATCTACAATAAAACTTGGAAAGCTAAATGTAGGGGATGATGTCTTTGCTGTCGCAGGACCTTTTGGACATCATTTTCACTCTGAAAAATATGGCAATACAGTGGTAGTTGGTGGCGGTGTTGGTGTACCTGCTATATACCCAATCGCCAGGCAGTTAAGACAAGACGGAAATAAAGTCACATCTATAATTGGTTATAGGACAAAAGATATGGTGGTTCTCGAGGATGAAATGAGAGCAGTTTCAGATGAATTGAAAATAGCTACTAATGACGGCTCACATGGTCAAAAAGGTTTTGTGACAGATGTACTTCAGCAAATGATAGATAAGGGTGATAAGATTGACTTAGTGGTAGCAGTAGGTCCTGTAGTTATGATGAAAGCTGTTTCTGATTTAACAAAAAAATATAGTTTGAAAACAATTGTGAGTTTAAATGCCATGATGGTTGATGCGACAGGAATGTGTGGTGGTTGTAGGGTAACTGTAGGAGGAGAAGTAAAATTTTCTTGTGTCGATGGTCCTGATTTTGATGGACATAAAGTAGATTTTGAACAGCTCACGAGCAGATTGTCTGCGTATAAAGACGAAGAAAAACATTCATTAAATCATAATTGTAATTTAAATCCTGGAATAAAGGCGGCCTCAGATGGAAGAAAATAAAATACCTAAAGCAAAAAGGCCAAGAGTTGCAGTAAGACAGCAGGAGCCGCAGATAAGAGTTAATAATTTTAATGAAGTGCCTTTTGGTTACAATGAGGAAGAAGCTGTTGCTGAAGCAGAAAGATGTATTCAGTGCAAGAATCCAACATGTATATTAGGTTGTCCGGTTAATATCAATATAAAAGAATTTATAAGACGAATAGCTGTTAGAGATTTTAAAGGGGCAATTGACACTATAAAAAATGATAATAGTTTGCCAGCAGTGTGTGGCAGAGTATGTCCACAAGAAGAGCAATGTGAAAGTACTTGTGTAATGCTCAAAACAAAAAATCCTATAAACATAGGTTCTTTGGAGCGTTTTGCTGCGGATTGGGAAGCTGCTAATTTAAAACAGGAAGCAACTGTAATCACTAAGCGTCTTGGGCGTGATGGAAAGCTGATAAAAATTGCTGTCGCTGGTGCAGGTCCAGCTGGTTTAACTTTGGCTGGAGACCTTGTGAAAATGGGATATTCGCCAGTAGTTTTTGAAGCTATGCATATAGCTGGCGGCGTATTGGTTTATGGTATTCCTGAATTTAGATTACCTAAAGCAATAGTACAAAGAGAAGTTGATTACTTGCAAAAAATCGGCGTAGAGTTTCAACTTAATGTGGTAATTGGTAAATCTTATACAATAGATGATTTAAAAAAACAAGGTTTTAAGGCAGTGTTTATTGGAGTAGGAGCAGGGACACCTATGTTTCTTGGCATTCCTGGAGAAAATCTTAAAGGTGTATATTCAGCAAATGAGTATCTTACAAGAATAAATGCTATGAAAGGATATTTATTCCCAGAGTACGATACGCCAGTAAGAGTCGGTAAAAAAGTGGCAGTTGTGGGAGCTGGAAATGTGGCAATGGATTCTGCTCGTTGGAGTAAGCGTCTTCCAGGGGTAGAAGAATCACACATAATTTATAGACGCTCGGATGCAGAAATGCCAGCAAGAAAAGAAGAAATAGAAAGAGCTCATGAAGAGGGAGTGATATTTAATTTATTGACAAACCCAGTTGAAGTACTTGGTGATGAAAATGGTTGGGTAAAAGGCATAAAGTGCATTAAAATGGAGTTAGGAGAGCCAGATTCTTCAGGTAGACGCAAACCGATACCAGTTCCTGGTTCAGAGTTTGTAATTGAGCTGGATACGATAATACCTGCCTTAGGTACAAAAGCAAACAAACTTTTGACATCTGATGTTCCTGGGTTAAAACTTACTAAATGGGGCAATATTGAAGTTGATCCTGAAACAGGTGCTACATCGATCCCTGGAGTATATGCTGGAGGCGACATAACAACTGGCTCTGCAACAGTTATTGCTGCTATGGGTGCAGGCAGAAAATCAGCAAAGGCCATAGCTAAATATTTGGAAGAATTGGAAAGTTAAGATATGTAATTCATTGTCTTGACGATGTTTGAGTGTTGGTATATAATCTTTTTGATATATAAATAAAGATTTGGCTTTTTCTGTCGGCCGAAATAGCACGCATTTTATATTCTGTTTTTGGGGAGCGTTCATGATTGAGAAGAAAATCGCAAAAAAACGAAAAAAAATCGTTCCTACAAAAAGTATCTCGGAAATAACAAGACTCAAATTAATTATACAGGAAAAAGAAAAAGAAATTGAAACCTTAACCGAAATAAGTAAATCTATTGTTTCTGGAAGATATTTAGAAGAAATATTGCACATAGTGGTTTCGCTTACTGCCGAAATGATGGGGTCTAAAATTTGTTCTATAATGTTGCTGGATAAAAATCAACAGGAACTTAAATCAATTGCAACGCAAAGCCTAAGTACTGAATATAGAAATAAACCAAATATTAATGTAGGGCAATCAATATCTGGAAGGGCAGTTGTTGACAAAAAACCAGTAACTGTTTTAAATGTTACAAAAGAGAATGGTTATGCATTTAAGGAAATAGCACTTAAGGAAGGGCTTAAATCAATGCTGGCAGTTCCGATGATTTTACGAAACAATGTAATGGGGGTAATTAATATTTATACCACTCAAGAGCATGTCTTTAGTGAAAGTGAAATACGCATATTACAGTCTGTGGCCAATCAAGCTGCCATTGGGATAGAAAATGTCAAGTTGTTAGAAGAAACAGTTATGGCGAAAGAAGCACTTGAAACAAGAAAACTCATTGATAGGGCCAAAGGAATATTAATGAGCAAGTTTAAAATGTCAGAAGACATAGCATATAAATCAATACATAAAAAATCAATGGATTCAAGAAAGTCTATGAAAGAAGTAGCGGAAGCAATAATACTTACTATGGAAATTGGAAAATAAATAAAATTTTCGTCGGCAAACTTAAATGCACAGCGCTGTGCTTTAGGTTTATAACAATATCTGCCTGAGCACGCTGATGTGTTCAGAAGATACACGATAGCAGACACATTGATGTGTTGGCGGCAGATTTGTCGTTTTGAAAGATAAAAGCGCATACGAAGCAGGAGGGGAAAAATATGTCGGAGTATATCAATAAAGTTCTTGAAACAGTTAAGAAACGCAATGCAAATGAACCTGAGTTTTTGCAGGCGGTAACAGAAGTGCTTGAGTCACTTGCCCCAGTAGTTGACAGAAATAAAAAGTATGAGAAGGCAAGTATTTTAGAGCGTATAGTTGAACCAGAAAGACAGATTATTTTTCGCGTTCCTTGGGTTGATGATAAGAATATAGTTCAAGTAAATCGTGGTTTTAGATTTGAGTTTAATAGCGCAATCGGTCCTTACAAAGGCGGTCTTCGCCTTCACCCATCAGTAAATGCTTCAATTCTCAAATTCCTTGGATTTGAACAGGTTTTCAAAAATTCCCTTACTACACTCCCTATGGGTGGCGGAAAAGGTGGATCTGATTTTGACCCTAAAGGTAAATCTGATAATGAAGTTATGCGTTTCATTCAGTCTTTTATGCTTGAACTTCAACGCCACATTGGACCTGACACAGATGTCCCAGCTGGAGATATTGGTGTAGGCGGAAGAGAGATTGGTTTTATGTTTGGGCAGTATAAAAGAATTCGTAATGAGTTTACAGGGATATTAACAGGTAAGGCGTTAAATTGGGGTGGCTCATTGATTCGCCCAGAAGCTACTGGTTATGGAGCAGTATATTTTGCACAGGAAATGCTTAAAACAAAAAATGATTCCATTAAAGGAAAGACTTGTGTAGTTTCAGGTTCAGGAAATGTAGCACAGTATACAGTTGAGAAAATAAATCATCTCGGCGGTAAGGCTGTTTCACTTTCTGATTCAGAAGGAACTATATATGATAAAGACGGTATAAATGCAGAAAAGCTTGCATATGTACTTGATTTAAAAAATGTAAAACGCGGTCGTATTAAAGAATATGCAGATAAATATAAATGTGAGTACAGACCTGGGGCAAAACCATGGGCAATTGCTTGTGATTGTGCATTCCCAAGTGCCACACAGAATGAGATTGACGGTAAAAATGCAAAGCTATTACTTGATAATGGTTGCAAATTAATAAGTGAAGGCGCAAATATGCCTTCTACTCCTGAAGCTATTGAACAATACTTGGCTAAAAAGATTATGTATGGCCCAGGTAAAGCCGCAAATGCTGGCGGAGTTGCAACATCAGGTCTTGAAATGTCGCAGAACTCCATGAGACTTTCGTGGACACGCGAAGAAGTTGATACAAGGCTGCATAATATTATGATCGCAATCCATAATCAGTGCGTAAGTGCCGCCACAGAATACGGCGACCCTACTAACTATGTAATGGGTGCGAATATAGCAGGTTTTGTTAAAGTAGCCGATTCAATGATAGATCAGGGTGTAGTTTAATAACTGAGATTAATAAGTTTTTTTAGTTTTATGATATGAAAAGAAAAAGGGCGGGAGATTTAATCCCGCCCTTTTTTCTTAAAACTTAAAATTGTTATATATCTAAGATTTACCTGTTTTTATCCTATTGCTGTTTTTCCTTTTTCTCCAGTTCTGATTCTTATGCATTCTTCCATCGGCATTACAAATATCTTGCCATCACCAGTCTCTCCAGTTTGTGCGCCTTTAAGAATAGCATTTATAGTTGCCTGAAGAAAGTTGTCATTTACTGCGATTTCAAGGCGAAGCTTTCTGAGCAAGTTGCCTGACTCTTTTACACCTCTGTAAACCTCAGTAATTCCTTTTTGTCTGCCGTGACCTAACACTTCATTGACTGTCAGAAGATGAACTTCGGCTTTATACAGTTCTTGTTTTACATCTTCCAATTTGTGCGGTTGGATGATCGCGATTACGAGTTTCATGTTCTACACCTCCATTTTTTTGAATTTAATTTTTTTAGCTAAATTTGTTATATATCGTATTGCAGGGAACAAGATAATAAATTATTCTATCAAAGTGTAAGCACTTTCATGATGCTGAGTCAAGTCGAGTCCTATAGCTTCGTCTCTTTCTTTGACTCGAACTCCCATTACAAGGTCAATCACTTTGAGTATAACAAATGTCATAACTAAGGAATATCCGACGGTTACTCCCACTGCCATCAACTGAATCATAAACTGTTTTGGATTACCATAAAATAGACCGTTTGCACCTGCAGAGTTTACTGCTGTTGTTGCAAACAAACCTGTTGCAAGAGCTCCGATTATACCACCGATACCATGTACTCCAAAAGCATCAAGCGAATCATCATAGCCAAGCTTTGGTTTTACTACGCTTAACATAAAGTAGCATCCCAAGCTAACTAAGATTCCAATAGCAAGAGCGCCGTTTACATCTACAAATCCAGCGGCAGGAGTGATAGCGACAAGACCTGCTACAGCACCTGTGATAGTGCCAAGCACTGTTGGCTTACCGATTATTATCCAATCAATTACTGCCCATGTTATACCAGCCATTGCTGCTGCGGTGTTAGTTACAACAAAAGCATTTGCTGCAAGTCCGTTTGCTCCAAGAGCACTTCCGGCATTGAAACCAAACCAGCCAAACCAAAGCAATCCTGCACCAAGTACAGAAAGTGGAAGGTTATGAGGCGGTGGTGTTTTATCTAAACCTTTTCTTTTTCCTAAATATAGAGCAGTAACAATAGCGGCTATACCTGCGTTAATGTGAACTACAGTTCCTCCTGCAAAATCAAGAGCTCCCATTTTTCTTAAGAATCCGCCAACGCCCCATACCCAGTGACAAAGTGGATCGTATACAAATGTGGCCCAAGCAAGTAAGAAAACTACGAAAGATGAGAATTTCATTCTTTCAGCAAAAGCTCCTATGATAAGAGCAGGCGTGATTATTGCAAACATTGCCTGAAATATCATGAAAGCCTGATGAGGAATAGTTAAAGAGTAATCTGCGTATGGTTCAAATCCTACTCCATGTAAACCAGCCCAGTGAAGTCCGCCCCAAAAACCTTCTCCAGGGTGAAAGGAAAGAGAATAGCCGTATAATACCCACTGCACACTGATGACTGCAAGAGCAACCATGCACTGCATAAGAATACTTAACATGTTCTTTTTGCGTACTAAGCCTCCATAAAAGAAAGCCAGTCCAGGAGTCATGAGCATGACGAGGGCAGCCGACATAAGTACCCAAGCTGTGTCTCCTGCATTGATTGCGAGAGCAGGGGCTGCGATTGGAGCAGCAACAGGTACGGTCGTTGCTACATCGTTTGCCATTGACAGTCCAGCGAGTCCGAGAAGTGCTACTAACATCATTACTAACAAGATAATCTTTTTCATTTTACTTACCTCCATTCGTTTTTTTCATAATCCAAAATTATATGACAATGCTAATGAACCTACAGCAAAACTTTTGTATTGATCGTTAAGAGGAAGCTGTAACACAACTGATGGTGTTAAAACAAATCCTGCTAAAGAATAACTTGCACCAATAGTGGCTGCTAAAGCTGTAAAAGATGGAGTATATCCCCACTGACCAAAATTATAGCCAGCTGTTAATCCACCAGATATTCCGAAATCTCCAAATGCTTGTGATTGTGAAATTCCTGCTTCAACATAACCACCTTTACCGAGTGTAGGATCGTAATAAAAGGTAACTGTTGGAGATAGTAAAGTAGCTAAAGAAAGTCCGCCAAATACTTCTGTTGAGTTATTAGCTGAAGGTGGACTATATGGAAATGTGTAAACTGTAAAACCAGACTTAAGACTTAAAATGTCTACATATGGCACGGTATCTGTAAAACTGAAAGTGTAATCTGACTCATTGAGATTTGCGGTATCAGCAAAACCGTGATAAGAACCCCAATAACCAAAAGAGAATTTATTTAGATTGAGCGTGAACCCTGGTTGTATGGCAAGACCGTCAGACAAAAGCTGACCTCTCCAAATGTATCTTCCCACACCAGCCGTATAAATACTACCAGACAAACTTGCACTAACTGATGAAAAAGCTGACATAAAAATTGCTGCTGTTAATAAAGCAAGAACTAGTAATTTTTTCATTCTAAAACCTCCTTTTCAGTTTTTATTATTTAATGACTACACCATATATAAAGCATATATCGTGCCACAAAAAGAAGTTCTAAATCACAATGTTTTAACATGACAATAGTATTTTGGTGGTCAAATATATAACATTTGACATACAAGTGGTTGAATAGTGAACATATAATGCTATTGTAATATAATTATTTGAGTTAGTTAGGATAGTTGTCGTTTTGGCGTGAAGTTATAAGAGATATTAATCCATAAATAACATTGTTATAGATTGTAGCTGTTGAAATTTGAGTAGAATAAAATATTATATTGTATATTGAAGGGGACAGTTTTTATGGCCCCGTCGCGTCGGCGCGACGGGGCCATGTGTAGGCGTCGAAGTAGAAGGGGATATCAATTAATAATTGTTATATTGCTTATTTAAAAAGTGTACAAAATTACTTAGAGTTTAAACAGCATATCGGCGTATGTTGGAACAGGCCATAAACCGGCTGGCATGATTTTTTCTGCGGCGTCAACATCTTTTCTCACTTCTGCAAGCGCAGTAAATACATTATCTCTATAAGTTTCTGCTTTTTTTACTGTGTCATTTGTTTCCTGGGCTTTTACTGTATTAGTTTCAAGCTTCATGGTTTTTGTTACGATTGACTCAAGTAAAGTGGTAACCATTTTAAGCAGCCCAGACTGAACATCTGATGAAGAACCAGCTGCTTTAACTTTTGCTACAGTACCAGCAAGACTGTCTGTAAAGCCGATTATTGCAGGTATGTACAAAGTTTTAAGCATTTTCAAGGCAGTCATTGCTTCAATATTTATGCATTTTGCATATTGTTCTATATAGATTTCATATCGTGAATGAAGCTCTTCGTTTGAAAGGACTCCGTATTTCGCAAAAACATCTTTGGATTTCTGGGTTGTAAAGGCTTTGTGCGCATCCACAGTGTTTTTAACATTTGGAAGTCCTCTTTTTTCTGCTTCTTTTACCCACTCTTCAGAGTAATTATTACCATTAAAAATTATTTTGCCATGTGCTTTTAGAGTGTCTTTGAGAATACTTGTAATTTCTGCATTTACATCTTTTGATTTTTCAAGTCTTGTCGCAAATTCATCTAATGTTTCAGCAACAACAGTATTCAATATTATATTTGGACCAGCAACTGATGCGGAAGATCCAACCATTCTGAACTCGAATTTGTTACCAGTAAAAGCAAAAGGTGAAGTTCTGTTACGGTCAGAATTATCAATAGGGAATTGTGGAAGGGTATCAACACCGATTTTCAAAGGTGCATTTTTATAACCTTCAATTTTTCTTCCCTCAGCGACAGCTGTTATAGCTGTTGTTATCTGATCGCCAAGAAACATTGAAATAATCGCTGGTGGTGCTTCGTTTGCTCCGAGACGATGGTCATTGCCCGGTGTAGCAGCAGAGCCCCTCAATAAATCAGAGTGTTTATCTACTGCAGTAATTAGAGATGATAAGAAAATTAAAAATTGTGCATTGTCATGTGGATTAAGTCCTGGCTCTAAAAGATTTAAACCGTCATCTGTTGAGAGTGACCAGTTATTATGTTTGCCTGAACCATTTACACCCGCGTATGGTTTTTCGTGTAAAAGACAAACAAGGTCATGTCTTATAGCAACTTTCTGCATTGTCTCCATTGCAAGTTGATTGTGATCAACAGCAAGATTGAGTGTTCCGTAAACTGGAGCCATTTCAAACTGTGCAGGAGCAACTTCGTTATGGCGAGTTTTAGAGGCAATTCCCATTTTCCATAATTCAAGATCAAGGTCAGTCATAAAATTTGAAACTTTATCTTTAAGAGCTCCGAAGTATTGATCTTCAAGTTCTTGTCCCTTAGGAGATGGGGCACCAAAAAGTGTCCTTCCAGTTAACATAAGGTCGAGACGATCTGCAAAATATTTTTTATCAATTAAAAAATATTCCTGTTCTGGCCCTAAAGTGGCAATGACTCGTTTTGAACTTTTATTTCCTAATGCTTTTAAAACTCTAAGCGCTTGTTTTGATACAGCATCTATAGAGCGCAATACTGGTATTTTTTTATCAAGAGCTTCACC
>JBAXIL010000013.1:0-39476 GCA_037138355.1 bacterium | reverse complement strand
CGTGTGAGGATGGCACTCTGAAATGCTATTGCGAGCTTCGCGAGCAAATTTTAATTAAGAGCTACCTTACATTTTGCCGGCACAAGTCGGCCACCAAATGAGTCAAAACATTTTCTATGAGTTCTGGTTGGCGCGATTGGATTCGAACCAACTACTTCCATCGTGTGAGGATGGCACTCTGAAATGCTATTGCGAGCTTCGCGAGCAAATTTTAATCAAGAGCTACCTTACATTTTGCCGGCACAGGCCGGCTACCAAATGAGTCAAAACCTTTTCTATGAGTGCTGGTAGACCAGATCAGATTTGAACTGATGACTTCCATCGTGTGAGGATGGCACTCTAACCACTGAGTTACTGGTCTTCTTTTTTGTCTTTCCATTTTACAACTTTTTTTTTAAACTTCAACATTAAAATACATTACACATTTACATAAAAGTTATGTATTTTACTCGCTCAGCCTGATTAACATTCCTGTCTTTTTTGCTTTTAAAAATGCGAGTTCAATCAACAACAATAATATTCCTATATAAATAGCCGACAAACCAAAGCCCTTAATCAAAGGGTGAGAAAAGTTCAAGGTAAAACCATAACCTGTTCTAAAATATTCCAAAAAGTAAGTGAGAGGTATGAACTGTGCTATCTTTCCTATAAACGCCGGCAAATAAGTCACAGGATAATAAATACCGCAAAGCATCATCATAAGCGCTGAAAGCATCCAGGCGATTATGTCTATCCTTTGTCCAAACATAAATATAAAAAATATTACAGTCATACCAGATATCATAGCAGTGAGATACACTCCTGCCAAAGAAATCCAAAGTGCCAAGGTACTTGGAAGCTGAAACTTAAAAAATATAGCAGCCAATCCTGCCAACATAAAAAATGTAATTATACCTCTGAGTGTTCCTATAATCCATGAACCTAAGATATAATCAATATTTCTCACAGGTGCTATGAAGGTCTGCTTAACACTTTTTGACCACACATCATAAAGAAATCCGTAAGCCACATCAAGCTGGGATGTTTGAAATACTCCAGCCATTATGGCACCTGTCAAAAGAAAAGATTTCATATTACCAGTTAAAGAAAGGAAGCCACCCATTAAACCAATGGAAAGTATTCCAATTATAGGCCAAAAAAGCATTTCTGCGAAAGTAAAAAAGTTTCTTACAGCAAATATGTAATTTCTGTATGCAAAAGCATATATTCTAATCAGTTGCGAGTTCAATGAAGGCCTCCTCCATATTTTTAGAAGATGTCATACGCTTTATTTTTTCTTTGGTACCAAGTGCAGCAATCTTTCCATCTTTTATAAAAGCTATACGACTACATAGCTCTTCTGCTTCCCTCATATAATGTGTAGTAAGCAGTATAGTTATTTTCAATTCAGAATGAAGCCGCTTGATTACTTTTCTAATTTTTCTTGAAATATTTGGATCCATTCCTGAGGTCGGCTCGTCTAATAAAAGTATTTTGGGATCATTCAATAATGATTTGGCAATTGAAGTTCTTTGTTTTGTACCAGTGGATAATTCATCAAACCTCGTATCTGCATATTTTTTAAGCTCCATAAGGTCTATGAGGTGGTCCACTTTCATAGACAGATTCTTCCCCCACAAACCGTAAAGCATCCCATAAAAATTAAGCGCTTCTCTTACTGTCAAAGCCCATGGATAATTCGGATTACCCGAACTCATATTCATTGTCTTCCTTATTTCTTGCGAGAACTTACCACAGTTTTTATTTCCGGCTATCATTACACAACCCTTATCAGGTGTGATTAAACCCATTATAACATTTAGTAAAGTGGTCTTTCCCGCGCCATTAGGGCCTAAAACCCCAAATAACTCTCCTTCATGTATTGCCAAATCAATACCCCTAAGCGCATGCGTGTAATGTGGTTTAAAAAAACCAGATTTATAATCCTTTATAATTCCCTGCACTTCTACAACAATGTCATTTTTTTTCATTTGTATTTTTCCTTTTTTTAAATAAATTGTTTAATTCCGTAGGGACAGCGCTCCCGCGCTGTCCGCATGTTGTCTGCTTTGTTTCATATTGTTCAGTTCCTTGCGGACAGCGCAGGAGCGCTGTCCCTACAAAACAAAAAAAATCACGCTTTTAACTTAACCACATATTTTTTTACCAAATGATCTGGATTATAAGATAACTTTGCCTTCCTTAAACCCTCGTCCCCACCATCTTGTTCCCTATTTACCCATTTGTATTTCGAAAGCATTCTTCCGCAGAACTCCGTATTTATGGTTTGATATATTCCTCTGATTTCTGGATTGCCTTTTTCAAAAAGCACTACTGCCGTATCCTTATTTAGTTCTGAAGCCGCAGTAAATGCCTGTATCTTTCCATTTATTTTTATTACAGCCCCAAATACATTTAATTCAAAAAAATTATCTAATACTTCCAAAACAGCAAGACTCTCATTTTGTAATGACAAATCATCACTACAACCACGAGCCATGCACCACTGAATCTGAAACTCTTTTATTTCAGGTATCATGTCCTTTGTTACTGGCAAAAACTCAAAATCATTATTTCTATAAAAGTTTTTCAAATGGTTACGCTTACCATCAAATTTTCTGCCAGATAAGTTTATCAAATCTTGAGAAGAATAAACATAATCAGCATTGTCCCTATCTTCTATTACCATTAATTTTCCAGTTTCTTCAGCTATGAGCGAATTATTACTATCAAATCCATAAAAGTACATTTCTTGTTTTTCTTTCAAAAATGATTCAAGAACTGCAACCATACTTTTACAAGAACAACTTTTCCCAAAAGGCGGATATAAATATTTTTTGCCATTTTTATTAAGTTGCACTAATATGCTACAATTATGTATTGATATTTGAGTATCCCTTATTGTATGCCAAGCAAATAATTCCGTAAAATTAAACTCGGAAATTTGCGGTTGTAGCTCTAAAAAATATTTTTCAAGTATTTCCCTGTGGCTTATGTCAAGCGGAGTAAATAATGGGAATCTTGCTATTTTGTCCATTTATAGTGCCTTTCTAATAGTATTTTTATCTAAGTGTATCAATTATACCACAAAACCCAGTTTTTTCTTGAAATTAAGGATATTTTTGATATACTGAAAACAAGTTAACTTTAGGGTATTTAAACCAAAAGGAGCAAATCATGAAAAAAGTACTTATAATACACGGACCAAATCTTAATCTTTTGGGTCAAAGAGAACCAGATGTTTATGGACATGTTTCTATGGCCGACATAAACGCTAATCTTGAAAAAAAAGCTAAAGTCCTCGGCATAGAGCTTAAAATTGTACAATCAAACCATGAAGGTGAGATAGTCACCTCTATACAACAGGCTATGGACTGGGCAGATTGCCTAATTATCAATCCAGCCGCTTACACTCACACTTCTGTTGCCATAAGAGACGCCATAGCCTCCATTAATATTCCTACCATAGAAGTACACCTTTCAAATATATATAAGAGAGAGGACTTCAGACAAAAATCATTTATTGCTCCGGTGGCAGTCGGACAAATATCTGGTTTTGGTGAAAACAGCTATTATCTTGCGCTTGAGGCTGCTGTAAATATTAAGAAATGACAGACAATCTGCTAAAAATAACAGATTCCGCAACTCTTATACTTTTAGGTTTTTTAACAGCGGCCTCTCTACTATTTCCTGTTTTTTCAAACCATGACTTAGGCATTATATATAAGAGTTGTATAGTCCTTGCTGGAATTTTCTTTATCTTAAGCAATAAGCTCCTGCAAGAAGAACTTAAAATAGAAACACCTATAGATATAAATCTCATACTTCTGTTTTTCTGGTATCTCATATCCGCAGTGACCAGTAGAAATATGTTCTCCGCTATTAATTCAGCAATCGCTTTTACGATTTTTCTACTGTTCTTCTACATTACTTATAATTACGCAAAAAAACATTTTACTGCTTTTCTTTTTTTTCTAATTGTAGTCGTCAGCTTAATGAGTATTTACGGCTTGTATCAATATATTTCTGGCTTCAGCGAGACATTCAAATATCTTTTACATAATCAAGTTCCTGATATCGAAGCGCTCAAACAAAGAATTTATTCCAAACGCATTTTTTCCACTTTGATTTATCCAAACGCCTTTGCTGGGCTGCTTATAATGGTTATACCTGTACTAATCGGACTAATAAAAGCAGAAAGAAAATACCGTTCATATTTAATTGCTGCCCTCGTACTCCTGCTTTCAAACCTTGTCCTCGCACGGTCAGTAGGAGCATTTATATGCCTAATCGTAGCATCTTTTATAATGCTTTTATTTGTATCAGATCCTGGCCTAAAAAACTTTCGACGACTTTTCTTCATATTTACCATTGTTGCAGCCGGCCTTTTAGCCTTCGTCATTTACCTCCGCGGGTTAAATACATTACTTCCTGAAATAAATATAAAAGCGGAAAGTTGGTTGAGAATTATTGACATTATTAAACATAATCCGATTTTCGGATCTGGACCTGGCAGTTTTGAAGCTACTTATAATGATCCTCTTTTTGGGAAAGCAGATTTTTTGAAATACGGACATAATTTCATTTTACAAGCCACCATGGAAACAGGACTCGTAGGTCTTTCCTTATTACTTTTTGCAGGTTATACCGCATATAACTCCATAATTAGAAATTTCTATTTTTTAAGAACTCCTAATAAAAAAATCCTTGTCTTTTCCATGCTCACTGGTCTCACAGCTTTTTTACTACACAACTTAGTTGATTTTGATATATACAATTTTGAAATCACTATAGTCTTCCTTGTTTTACTTGCCTCACTTATGAGTCAGGTCAATATAGGACTAATACAGCTTAAGAAAATCAAGCTTTCGTATCTATTAGGCATAAATCCAGGAAGAAGGCGCTCTATTATTTTTTATGTTATTTTACTGGTTTTATTACTTTGTGCTGTCACTGGAGGAAAACAAATATATTTTTATACAATCATTAATGTACTTATAACCGCTGGTTTTGCTATGTGGTCTGTTTCAAAAGAAGACATACGCAGGACTTCAGTGGACATCCCACTGATATTATTTTTAATTTGGTGTGGTATATCTCTATTTATCACTCCCAATATATATGTTGGAGTAAAAATATATACCCTGCTTGTCTCTGCGGCAGTTTTATATTACCTGTCATCTCAGTTTTTAAGGAACTTAAATTTCAGAGCCACCATAGCAAACTTTTTAATTTCCACAGGCACGCTGCTTGCTGCAGTTGCCTGTGCCCAGTATCTATATCGTTATGCCAATAATCTTCCGCTATACGCAGATGGCTTTTTTCCAAATCCAAGCTTGTTTTCTGCTTATATGAGTATCTCTTTTGCTTTTCTTCTTTCCAGACTTCTTCTTGAAAAGAATATAAGACTTCCACTCGCCAAAACAGCTGCACTTATACTAATAATTATTTCAAGTGCTCTTTCAGCTTCAAAAAGTGGCATGTTGACATTGATTTTTGTTTTTTTAGGAATAACCATTTACTATTTGAAATACTCGTCTTTTGTTAAAGATACTCCTTCACAAGCTTTGCTAAAAAAATGGCTATTAAGAATTTTATTTGTAATACTTATTGCTACAGCCTTCACTCCAATCACACCAGTTGGAGAAAAAATGGGCAAAGTCAGCGCTGATCCTTTTTACTTCAATCGTATGGACATCTACAATGCCGCGTATAAAATGGGAGCTGCTTCTCCTATATTTGGCTGGGGTATTGGCAGTTTCGAAAGTATCTTTCCTGCTTTCAATTTTCCTATAAAAGGCGTCGCGCGTTATCAGATGAATACCGCTTTTGCTCACAACGAATATCTTCAGGTTTTTGCAACTACTGGAATACCTGGAATAATAATAGTAGGTTTCTTTTTATTTTCACTCATGAAAAAAATTCCTGTTTATGAAGGGCATAAAAAACTTTGGTCAATAAAGACAGCCGCATATTTTGCTATAGGCGGTATTCTTTTCCATTCATTATTTTATTTCACACTTCACTTACCTGGCATATTATTAACCTGTGCCGTTCTTGCCTCTTTCATTGCCGAGGAACACTACTCTATTAGAACGGTATCAAAAGAAGCATTACTTTTTACTAAAATTTATTATTTACCTGCGCTTTTACTTTCCTTCATTCTTTTCTTTTTTGCCATAATACCAGCAGCAGCTTATTTCTTAAATACCAAATATGTACAACACGGGAACATAGATTTGCTCTACGATGCAGCACTGCTTGATCCACTTGACTCTTTATATCCTTTTGAAAAAGGGCTTTATTATGAGAAAAGTGGAGACTTAAGAGCCTCTATACCGCACTTTGAAAGAGCTTTTAAGCTCGACAGAAAAAATTATATTTACAGCCTGCATATTGGGCGTGCCAATGCTGGTATTGGTGACTACGAAGAAGCGCTAAAATACTACAATTTTTCCATAGCCGCTAATCCTTATAGAGTATTTTCATATTCTGAGCTGGCTGGCTTTTATTATAATTATTTAAACGAGGAAACAAAAGCCGAATATAATCTACAAAAATCCATTGAAATTGAACCGTATTTTCTTGAAGGTATGAATAACCTTGCGGCTATTTATTTTTCACAGAAAAAATACGCCTCTGCTCTTCTTGAATATGATAAAATGGAAGAAATAATACATACAAAAGTCGCTTCAAGCGACTATGAAAAAGAGCTTTTGGGAGTTTCTTACATATCAGTTTTACAAGGAAGGGCCTTAACATATCTAAAGAATGGCATGAAAAGTAAGGCATGTACTGAATATCAAAAAGCTCTTATTTTGGGAGGAGTAAATGCCAGAAATCCTGAACTTGAAAACAACTGCGGGAAGGTAATCCATAAATGAAATTACCTTTCAAAATACCAGCTACATTTAAACCTTATTACCCTTACATATATATATTATTATCCATAATAGTTTTCTTTGCCCCGTTGATATTTACATCAAGTAATTACTTTATTGGCGATACTTACACTCAGTTTTATCCTTGGAAATTTTTCTTGCAGCACTCACTTCAATCTGGCAGCGCTCCTTTTTGGAACTCACTTATTTCTTCTGGAGTTCCATTTGCAGCAGATATGCAAAAAGGTGTATTTTATCCCCTATCTATATTTTTTGTTTTCTTTGGATTTTCTACTGCTTTGAAAATATATATAATAATTCATTTTTTAATCATGGGATTTTCTGCTTTTGCTTTAATGCGCAAGTTTGGGTATTCAATTCTCCCTTCATATGCAGCAGTAATAGTTTTTATTTTTAACACCTTCACTCTATCAAAGATTTCTTTTTTAAGTGCCTTAGGTTCATATTCCTTAATACCACTAATTTTACTTTTTTTATTGAACTTCATTTCAAAAAAAGAAGTCACTTATTTAATATTATTCATTTTAAGCTTCTCATTAAGTATTCTTGCAGGGCACTTGCCAACAATTATTTACACCTTTATTCTCGCTTTCTTTTTCTTGATTTTTGAAATTTCAAACAAAAATGTGAAGTTCACACAAAAAAAAGCTATTGGATCTATACTACTTTTCTTGTTTTCAATATTCTGTATAATATTACTTGCACTACCACAACTCGGCCTTTTCAAAGAACTGCTCAACTTAACTTCCATTGGAACTGCTTCGACATATAGCACAACTGCCACCTCAATGTCCTTTAAGGACCTTTGGACTTTCATAATGCCTGCGGGTATAAACGGCTTTGCTACATTATTTCCAACCGATTACATTTTTTATGCCACTGGAATAATGAATTACTTTTCCGTAACAGCTATCTTTCTCATTTTTTTATCGTTTATGTATCCTAAAACAAGATTATATAAATTTTCTATATTTCTGATTGTTTTCGCCATTATAATGGCCTTAGGCAAAAACACCCCTGTTTATTCGCTATTCTTCGCATTTCTTCCATTTTTTTCACATCTTCAAAACCCTGGTTTTGCAATAACATTGTTTGTTCTTCCATGTTCCGTGATAACAGCTTTTACCGTGGAACATTTACTCTCATTACCACCAGCACAGGTACCACAAATTGATAAATTGCCAGCTGCAGCTTTTGAAGCAAAAAAAGTTTTTAGAATCTTAATTTATATTATCATTTCTTTCACAGTGATTCTTCTGCTTATCCTATTTAATAAAAATCTCATTGTGAGTAAATACAATCTAACTCCCCAAATACACGAGAACCTTCTTAAAGGACTATTTGTTTTTATACTAATATTTTCATCAAATGTTCTGCTATACTTTTTCAGCGTAAAAAATAAAATATCAAACACTTTTTATATTTTCACTTTACTCTTCATACTTTTCTTTGAATTTTCATATTTTGTTTCAGGAATGAATCCATTAATTTCTGATTCAATATATAAAAACGGACCTATGCAATTTGACACCACCTCACTAATTAGAACTTCAAATTATAGGTTTTTGCATTTTGATAATAACAATACCTTAAAAACATTAAACACAGGTAATATTTTACTTGAGGCACAGACAAACTATTTGTCCAGCTTGCCACTTGATACGGGCATGCTATATGGATTTAATAATGCCGATTCAAACTATACTTCTGAACCAAAAGCTTATACTGCGTATCTTAATAACATTAGTAACAATGGGATTCTGTTTGATTTAGAAAAACTAAATATTTTAAATGTTAAATATATAATTACATTAAACGAACTTAACAATCATGATTTACAAAAGGTTTATAATGGGAACATTATGGTTTATAAGAACAATAAAGTTTTACCTGTATTTTATACCTCATCATCAAAAAACAATCCAAACTTAATTGTCGGACAATATTCATGGTCACGCAAGAGCGAATTTAACTTTGATTCTTACAGTATCGAAATGAGTGTAGAGAAACCAGGCTATTTCATATTTTCAAACAATTATTTTCCTGGCTGGACGGCCTATGTTGACAATAAGACTTCAGTTATTGAGAAATGTTTTGGGATTTTTATGGGAATCAAAGTTGCCAAAGGTTCACATCAGATACTCTTTAAGTACTCTCCTACAAATCTAAAGCTATACTATATGCTTTATCTCTTCACTATATTATCTTTTCTTTTATTTGGAAGCTTCTGGATTATTAGTGTTCTCCCACGCAAAAGAAATCCATAATCAGTATTAATTAAATATATTCCTGACCATTCATTTTATCTATATAATGCTGTGCAGTATATGATGCCACAGCTCCGTCTCCTGTAGCAGTGACAACCTGCCTTAATTCCTTTACTATGCAATCACCACAGGCAAAAACACCTGGTCGTGAAGTATTCATAGAAGCATCCGTTTTGATATACCCCTGAGCATCTAAGTCCACATAACCCTTTAAAAAGTTGGTATTTGGGACCAGACCTACAAATACAAACACACCTTTAACAGCCAATTCAGATTTAGCTCCTGTTTTTGTATTTACAATTTTTATCTTATCAACACCAGAAACACCAGCAATTTCTTCCAACACTGAATCAAAAATTAAATTTATCTTAGGATTTTTCAATGCTTTATCCTGAGCACTTTTAGTTGCCCTCAACCTATCTCTGCGATGAATGATATGCACTTTAGAAGCAAATCTAGTTAAATACTCCGCTTCTTCTACTGCTGTTTCCCCGCCACCTATTACCGCTATTTCCATATTCTTGTAAAAAGCCCCATCACAAGTGGCACAATTTGAAACACCTTTGCCTCTAAATAGTTCCTCTCCAGGAACCCCTATGCTTTTATACTTTGCACCAGTTGATATTATTATGGCTTTAGTCTTATACTGCTTTCCTGAAGTTGTATGAACAGTTTTATATTCGTTTGGTCCATCTATTATTTTTTCCACTTCATCGTACTCAATTCTGGTGCCAAACTTTCTTGCCTGATTTTCCATAGCTATAGAAAGTTCAGGTCCTGATATTACATCTATACCAGGATAGTTTTCTACTTCAGCTGTTATAAATATCTGTCCCCCTGCCGCAAGCTTTTCTATCATGAGTACATTCATCCCAGCTCTGGAATTGTATATGGCAGCTGTCAAACCTGCTGGACCTCCTCCAATTATCACTACATCAGGATTCAGCTTCACAGAAGTATCACTATTGTTACTAATTGGGTCAATGTTAAACGAAATTGTCATGTCTTTCTCCTTATTATTTAATTATAATTTAAAAAAATTCTTTGCAGCTTCTTGCAACTTATCTTTTGGCTCTACTCCCACTGTTTCGCCTGCTTTGACACCATTTTTAAAATAATGAAGTGCAGGTATTGACATTATACCATAGGCTCCTGCCGTCTTCTGATTCTCATCTACATTTATTTTGCCTACTACTATTTTTCCAGTATTTTCTATTGCCAGCTGTTCTAAAGCTGGTGCCAACATTTTACACGGCATACACCACTCTGCCCAAAAATCTACTATCAAGTTTTCATATTTTTTTAAAGCAGCTTCAAAGTTATTATCTGACAAATATATAGGTCCAGTAGGTTTATCTACAAGTAATTCCCTCGTTCTTTTAAGTTCTTCTTCAGTTTTTACTATCTGAGCATACTTTTCAGGAGCGCCATACTGTAATGCCTGCAAGACAAACGCTTTTTCCTGTTGCGCCCCAATTGTTACTGATTTTAAATCAGAATTAATTACCTGTTGCGGTACAGATGAAACATTATATTGTTTTGCCAGTTCCTGATTTTCCATAGATTCTACACATTCCGCAGTAATTAAACCTTTGGATTCCATTGCTATTTGATTAGCAAGGACAACTGATTTAGTGCAATATGGACAAGTAGGAGTCACAAAAACCTGTAAGAGCACTGGCTTTTCCACTTTTGCCAACAAAGCAACTGAATCAGCACTCAACCCTGATTTTCCACTTGAGACCATACATATAGTATCTATAAAACCAGAGGCCTCTTGTCCAAGTGGTGCTCCATTATAAATAATTTTATAACCTTCATCATAACCAATAAGAATTGACGGACTTGTAGTTAGCTTCATATCTACAGCCGTTTGTGCTTTCATATCAAAATGCCCCACGAGTATTCTTGGGTCCAAAGCATGAAGCTCGTCTGCCAACTGTTTGGCAAATTTATTTATCTCAGCAGTTTCTGGTTTTTCAGGGTTCATAATGCTTTCCGTAGAGAATACTTTTATATCAACCGGCATTTTTAGCTCTGCAGCAAACTTTGCTTTTAAATGTTCTTCTGTCTTCGCATCAATCAATTTTTCCATTTTATTCATCGCCTTTTCCCAGAGCATTAAGAATCTTTTCATTCTTATCTCTGATTAGATTTATTGAAATATCCATAAGCTTAAACACATCTTTGTTTTTCAGCCTATAGCAAGTTCTTTTTCCGTTCTTTTCCGAATATAACAATCCTGCTTCTTTAAGAGCTGTCAAATGCCTGGACACCTGCGGTTGCGTTTCATTAATTAATTTCGTCAAATCACACACACAGCTATTATTATCCTTTAATGCGTTCAATATCTTGATTCTAACCGGACTTGATAAAGCTCTAAAAAACTCTGCTTGCAATACATTTGTTTTCATTTAAACCTCCATATTTCATATACAAACCATACCCTTGCTATGTTTTAAAAAAGCCATATATACATATATACACATATTTGTATATGTTGTCAAGTACATTAATGGGTTGAAAAATATCCTTCTATTATATATAATTTATATATGATACATACTATACGCAAATATGGCGACCCCATACTTAAAAAGAAAACAGAGGCAGTAACCAAGTTTGACAATGAACTCAAACAGACCTTTTCGGACATGCTTGAGACAATGTATGCTTTTAATGGTTTAGGCTTAGCTGCCAATCAGATAGGCATATCCAAAAGTATGCTTGTCCTTGATGCAAGTACAGAAGAACAGACCATATTATACGCACTTGCCAATCCGCAAGTAATACAGCATTCTAAAGAAAAAGTAGAGTTCGAAGAGGGCTGCTTAAGCTTCCCTGGAATAAACGATAAAATATCAAGACCAGCAATAGTTAAAATAAAAGCACAGGACTCAGATGGGAATGAACTTATTATTGAAGCCTCAGGACTTCTTGCCATAGTTCTACAGCACGAAATCGACCACTTAAACGGAATTATCTTCATTGACCGTATGACCTCTATAAGAAAAATGCTTCATGCGAAAGAGCTTAAAGAATTAAAAAAATTACAGAAAAAAGTGTCAAAATGAAAATAGCATTTTTTGGCACACCAGATTTTGCCGTACCTGTATTAGAAGCACTACTCAAATCTTCTCACGAGGTAATTCTTGTAGTTTCACAACCTGATAGACCTAAAGGCAGGAACTTGCACACGGAATCCACCCCAGTAAAAAACACTGCTCTTAAAGCTGGTCTTCAAATATTGCAACCGGAAAAATGTACCGACCCTGTTTTTATTTCACTATATCAACAACTAAAACCTGATATAAATATAATAGTGGCGTTTGGCCAAATACTTCCTGACGAAATCATATATCACCCACATTTTACAAGTGTGAATATACATGCCTCTTTACTACCAAAATATCGTGGAGCCTCGCCTATCAATTGGGCAATTATTAACGGAGATAAAGAAACAGGTGTAACTTATCAATTTATAGAGAAAAAGCTTGATGCTGGAGACATAATAAATGTAGAGAAGTTGAACATAGAAGATTCAGATGATGCCTCTACCCTTTACACAAAACTTTCAAAATTATCAGGAGACAGTGTAGTCAAAGTTATTGATATGATAGCTGCTGGAAAAATACAAAGAACAAAACAAAATGAAACAATGGTAACAATAGTTAAAACACTAAAAAAAGATGAAGGAAAAATTAATTTCAATTTACCTTCCCAAACCATAGTTAATAAAATTCGTGGGCTTGTACCATGGCCATGTGCTTATTGTGTTTTCAAAGGTAAGTTGCTAAAACTATTATCCGCATCTGCCTACCAGTGCCCAACGGAATATGAGAGCGCTATTCCTGGCACTATTATTGGAATTGTCAAAGGTGTAGGATTCATGATTAAGACAAGTGATTCATGTATAATAGCAAAACAGGTACAACCCGAATCAGGAAAGAAAATGAATGGTCATGAGTTCGCCAATGGGCACAAGGACCTTATAGGAATAAAACTAAACTAATCCTTTCAATTCTAAAAATATATCTAATCTACTTTTACTCAGTTGCCACAGCGTCTATTTCTACATTAACATCTTTTGGAAGACGCGATACTTGTATAGTAGTCCTTGCAGGCAAACCATTAATAAACCGAAGTGTCAGTATTTCATTTACATACTTAATATCTTCAATTTTCACCAGAAATACGCCTAATCTAACCACTTTATCTAAGCCGCTTCCTGCTGCCTTTAATACTGCTTCCATATTATCAATGACCGTTGTTATTTCCTTATTTATATTGCCTGTTACAATTGTCCCAGTCAAATTATCAGTAGGTATTTGTCCTGAAACATAAATAAATCCATTTGCTTTTACTGCCTGTGAATAAGCCCCTTGAGGCGCTGGTGCATTCTTTGTAAAAATAATTTCTTTTGCCATTTTTATCTCCTTCACACTATTTTATTTACTAAATTTTCTGCCTGTACTTCTATTTCCTCTATTTCTTCTTTTGTAGGTTTATAATCCGCATACTTCACAAGGTCACTTTCTTTCATAAAAGCAAGTATACTTTTTATATCTGCCGACAGAACTTTTAAAGTCACAAGTTTCTTGATTATTTCCTGACTCGTAAGTTCATTGAAAGTGTTATTGAAATGTTTGCTTAAAAAATCTCTTATTATTTCATATAATTCTGAATAATACGCTTTTGCCTCAGCATTTTTCAATAGTTCCCTTGCCCTTTTGATATTACGCAAAGCAACTTTTCTGTGATCTTCCACTGGAATTGACTCGTTTTCTATAACCTTTTTTGCAAAATATTTTTTCCAAACAAAATATCCAGCAATGAGTAATGCCAAAAGAAGCAATATATAAGGAAGTATTTCCGAAAGATCAAAATGATAGCTATACTTGATTGACCGAATATCTGGCTCTACAGGTGCGACAGTTGGAACAGGAGTTTGAATAACTACGGCTGCAGCCGGATTTCTCTTTCCCTGACCAATTACAATAGTTATTGCCTTTGTCTCTATATCCTCAAACTTTTTTGTAGTTGAATTCATAAACCTTATTTTCGCTGGAGCTATGATATTTTCGCCACTTTTTACCGCTATCAAGTCTATTATCTGTTGATTTGTAGCAGAAGCCGCTCCATTTATGTAGTTAATCATGCTATTTGTATAAGAACCACCCACTCTGAAGCCCTCAAAGGCTGGCAGGGCTATCGCAGGTGATTGGGAGAGCTCTCCTTGCCTTTTGACAGTTAGAGTGTATCTTATGACATCTCCGAGATTTGCCTTTGTCTTATCAGTTTCTGCTACTGCCTCAAGTACTGTTTGAGCAAATATTCCTGCCGAGAAAATCATAAGAATTACTAAAACAATGCTTCTTCTTAGTTTCATAAAATAATTTCCTCCGTTTTAATATTTATTTTTTCTGTAAAAATTTTCCCAAAAATGGCTGCCTAATTACAATTGCCTTATCAGGACAAATTTCCTGACAAATAAAACACCTAATACATTTATCATAATCACATATTATTCTCTTTTGTTTTTTGTCATATATCAATGCGTCCACTGGACAGGCCTTCACGCAAGAAAGACAACCCGTACATAATTTCTTAATATATATTTGTTTTGGAGTTATCAAATCTTTTATCACTTTAAAAATAAAGCCAAATACAATTCCCCTATTCATTTGTTTATCTGACTCAGGAGCATCTGCTACTGGTTTAAAATTTTTATATAAAACATTCGCTATTTGTTCGCCTTTTATTTCTACTTCCATTTCTGCACCCTTTAAAATATTTTTCTTATAAACTATATTAGTATAAACCCTATTTGGATTCAAGCCCACTATCTGTGGAACTACATAGTCAATCGCAAAACCGTCAGTCCCCATTACAATCACTCCAGTATTTACAGGTTCACCGCCGCCAGGGCCATTGCCTTCCATGCCTATAATGCCATCTAATATGTTTAAAACCGGAGGGTTAGCCATGTATAAATCTACTAACATTTGGGCAAAAAGATATTTATCTCTACCTGCACGCATATGATAAGACGGTTTTCCCGTGCCAGCCACAGTCCCTAACATGTTCTTTACAGCCATAGTCATATACATTAAGCCGTGTGTCTTTAATTTTGGCAAATTAATCACTTTATCAACTATATTTACATAATTGCTTACCTTAAAACTTTTATATGATATTCCGCTTTCATTTCGTATTTCACCGTCTTCAATAAAATCTACAAGCTTTACCCCTTCTTCAGCCGCCACTTGTTTATAACCAGTTTTATTACTTGCTGCAAAGTTTCCAAATCCTGGAGAATCACCTATAATAATATTTGAAGTTTTCTTTTTTAAAATTCTAATTACTGCCTGCAAAAAAACTGGATGTGTGATAACTGCTTTTTTCGGTTCGCTTGGGAAAAGACAATTGACTTTGAGAAGCACTTTTTCATTTGGCTTCACAAAGGAATCAAGACCTCCGAGCATTTCCAACCCTGATTCTATATTACTTACTATCTCTGCTAAATCGTATTGCTTACATTTTTTAATAACTACTATTGGTTTCACTGATACGCTCCTAAATTAAGTTTTCCCATTTTTTTAAGGCACAAACTGAATCATAGTTATTTTACATCTCTATTATATCTTAAATTATCCTGCTTGAAAAGCATCCTCAACAACTTCAATACTTTCAATTTTATTTCCATCCAGAATAACTCCTGCCACATCAAATCTTATAAAATAATCTGTAATGTTATGAGCCATCATATACTCTGAGGCTGCTAAAATTATCTTTTTTTGTTTTCTAACATCAACTGCTTCAAACGGATGAACTTTACCTGATTTTTCCTTTGATTTTACTTCCACAAAGATTAAAGTACGCTTTTTAACATCTTCTGCAATTATATCCACTTCCCCAAGCTTTGCAAAATAATTTCTTTCCAAAAGCTTATATCCTTTTTTTTTCAAAAGTAAAACAACCGCATCTTCATAAAAGTCGCCTTTATCTCTCTTGCTGGAAAAATTTCCCTTCACAACTGCACCTCAACATATTTACTTTATTTCTTGAATTTTTTTGCCGCTTCTGCCACTGGCTTATAACTCAACCTATGAATAGGACAAACTCCATATTCAGCAAGTGCCTTCATATGCACTGCAGTACCATAGCCTTTATGTTTGCCAAAGCCATATACAGGGTACATAAGGTCATAGTTACGCATTACTCTATCCCTATGAACCTTAGCCAGTATAGATGCGGCCGCGATAGATAAGGATTTAGCATCACCGCTTATTATTGTTTCTATCTTTATGTCTTCAATAGGTGGCCTTGAAATACCATCCACTAATATTAGCTGTGGTTGTGACTTTAAGCCTTTGACCGCATTTGCCATAGCAAGCATAGTAGCGCTTAATATATCGCTCTTATCAATTCCAGTATGAGATATTTCTGCTATAGCATAGGCAATGCAGGCCTCCCGCACAATATCAAAAAGCATTTCTCTTTTTGCTTCGGGAATTTTTTTAGAATCATTTATTTCGTGCAGAGTTTCTAACTTGTTTTTGTCCAGAATAACAGCTGCAGCCACCACTGGTCCAGCCCAAGGCCCGCGACCTGCTTCATCAACACCTGCAATAATTTCCGTATATGTAGAGTCAAAATTTCTTAATTTTTCAAAGATATTCATTTAGTGCTTTTTCTTATTAGAATCCCTGTCGGAATCAAAAGGTGTTATTCCAAATATGTCCGTATCCGCAGAGTCATCTGTGTCTTCAGTTAAAAATGAATATTTCTGCATTTCTTCGGCTTCAAGTTTTTCAAAGATAGCTTCTTCGACAAACTTTTCTACCGACATTTTATTCTCTTTGCAAAATTTTTTTAAAGCCTTCTCAGTAATTATATCAATTTCCATGTTGAGGATTATTTTTTTCATGCTCATACTCCTTTAACCTTTTATTATTCCTTTTAAAGATACTTCAGTCGCGCCAAGCGTTTTTTCAAGTTCAAAAAGCGCTCTGGTTTCCTTCTCAAAAATATGAACAAGAATATTTCCAAAATCTACAACTATCCATTTATTTTCTGGATCTCTGTCTTCATAAGATTTTAGCAATCCTTTTAAACCCATTTCTTTCTTAAGATTATCCCTAAGTGCGCTGACATGTACGGAAGAAGCACCTGAACATAAAACATAATACTCCCAGAGCCCAGCTGTCTTAGATACATCAAAAAGCTTTATATCTTGCGATTTTTTGTCATATAAACATCTTACAATCCAATCTACCTGTTGTGGCAGAACTACCTGACTTTTAACTATGGCTTTCACTTTTGCAATAACTTTTTTTACTAACTTAGCTTTATTTTTTACCGTCTTAAGCTTTTTTTTAATAACTACTTTTGCCTTCTTCTTATTTGATTTTTTTACTTTCTTATTTATTGCCTTATTTACTGTCTTTTTCTTTTTTTTCATTTTTGCACTCCAAATTTGAATAGCAGTACTCCAAGCTGTTCCTCTTCCTTAGCACCAGCTGGTAATGGATCAAACTGCATTTTTCTTACCTGTGAAAAAGCTACTCTGTCAAGTTCTGGATATCCAGAAGTTCTTGCCAGTTTTACATTTTTTATAATACCACTTGGCATTACTGTTATCTCTATCATAAGTTCTGTCTCTTCCGGAAGCTTTTCTGGAAAACGCCAATCCACTTTCTTATATCTACGAGCCGCTATGTCCCCAGTTATTGCTGGAGCACTTCCAGCCAATGCTTTTTCATTAGAGGAATCAGTTCCAGCATCATCTGACGATGAATTATTTGCCGGTTCTGTATCATCTGTATTTTGCCTTAAATTATCCCTACTGATTCCCATATCCAATTTCGCTTTTTGTTCTTCAATTTTTCGTAAAAGGCTTTTTACATCTGCCGTATTATTTTTTTTCATTGTTTTTTTCTTTATGACAGTTGCTATTTTATCTTGTTTTTTTTCTGTTCCCATTGTTTTTTGTTCTTCGCCAGTGAGTCCAGTATTTTGTTTTGCATCAATTAAGGTAACATCAGTAATTAATGCCACTCTTAAAGCCTGTTTTTGCACTATGAAATATGATAAAAGTAAAAGAATGAATATATGCATACTTACAGATACTACTAAGGAAGAATAATCTGTCTTATCAAACCTCATTTATGTCCCTTAATGGCTCCCGCAGTGTCGGGGATTGTAGATATGGCAAGCTTATCAGCTCCAGCTTCTTTCGCTATTCCCATTATTTTTACTATATTTCCATGCAAGGAATTCTTATCGCCTTCTATTATTACTCTTCTGTTTCCAGATTTCTTCATAAGGTTTCTTAATTCATTAAGAAGCATATCATCATCCGCCATTGCTACACCATTTACAAAAACTTTTCCGTCCTGTGAAACCGCGGCAACGATATTATCTTCCAGCATTTCATCCGATGGTGCCTTTGCAGAAGGCAGATTTATTTTTATATTTCCCTGTATAATAAAAGGTGTAGTGACCATAAAAATCACGAGCAAAACAAGCATAACATCAGTCAAAGGAGTTATATTTATCTCTGCTATAATTTTTTCTCTTTCCCTCTTTTTAAGCATGTGCTTAATCCTCCAACAAATCCAGCATTTCAGACCCTGCTGTTATGGCTTCATTTTCTATCGAATCTACCTGCCTTACAAAATAATTGTAGAAAATAACTGCTGGTACCGCCACAAAAATACCCATAGCAGTAGCAACTAAAGCTTCTGCAATACCACTTGCCACAACTGACGGCCCTCCACCTGAAGAAAGCGATAAATCATGAAAAGCTTTTATAATACCAAGTACTGTTCCAAACAAACCAACAAAAGGCGTAACATTGCCTATGGTGCCGAGAATTCCAAGCATAGACTGCATTTTTTCTGCTTCAGTATTTATAGCTCTTTGCATTATACTTTCTATTTTATCTCTATCTTTCTTTTTATTTTTGATTCCTTCAAGCACTACCGCCGACACAGGTCCAGGTGTTGCCTTACAAAGCGCAATAATTCCTTCATCATTTTTTGAACCAAGCAAACCTTTTACTTTCGTCATGAATTCCGAAGCTTTAACGCGTATACTCTTAAACCTAATAGCTCTATCAATAATTATCCACCACGAAAGAACCGATACTCCAAGTAAAAAAACAACGGTTAATCCGCCCTTCATTAACATTTGCCAGAATGAAAGTTCTCCAAACATGACTGTGCCTCCTTAGAAGTTTAAAGTTAGATCAAAACCAAAGTTAATATTTTTTTCTTTGTAATAATATAACAGATAATAGTTATTATTCAATAAGTTATTTATATAACCAGTAATTGTTAGCATTTCATTGATTTTATTTGAAACAGCGACATCTATATTTGCATATGCTCCTGCTTTTTCTGTCTGTGTGCCCATGAAGCTACTCATCATTTTCATTGTAAGATCAAATTTCCATTCATTAAGTTCAAATGCCGTTTTTAGTGAAAGCTCATTATTCGGCAAGTATGTTTGTCTGTAAGTAGCTATATTGATTAAATTTTTATATTCATACGCTGCAACAAAACTGATATTTTGTACTTTCTGTGTTTCTATGCTTAAACCTGCATAATCATATTCAAGGTCATTATTTATAAGGGTAAAATATTTTGCGTTTAAAACTTCATTATTCATAAGTGCATTTTTTTCTATTTTATAGCCCCAGTAAGCATTTAGAAAAATACTTTCCAGATTCCAGTTAATACCAGTTCTTATATCAAGCAAATCCGAGCTTGGTTTTAGTGAGGCATTAGGAGCAATAAATTTACCTGGGCTTGTAAGTATATAATCTGGTGCACGCATAGTAGGATCCATAGCTGCATATATAGAAACATTTGGAAGTATGTCATAATTAGCATTGGCATACAGACCAAGATAAAAATTATTGTCAGTTAATTTGTAATCAACTATTCTAATACCTGCCTGAACTACTAATGGTTCAAAATATAGTATCCCTTTTATCAAAAGGTCAGTATTTAAAACTCCTTGATAAACCGCACCTTCCATTAGCTGCTCTGCCGCCCAAAAATTAAGAGATGACACGAGCTTGATTTTTGTTTCATTTTCAATATCAAAGTTCCTATCCAAAGAAGCAGAAATCATGGTCCTATTTTCTTTATATATTTTTTGTTTTAAATCATTTTGAGAATTAAAATAAGTGTAACCTACATTGCCAGAAAAACCATATTCTGCAGCTTTCCCAGAAAAGCTCGCCATAAAAGAAAGATCTGTAGTGTCCATTTCCTTATTAAACACATTCAAGACTGTGTCTGAATATGGATTACCATATGAACTTATGTCTGCATCAAAACGATATGTTGCATCAATAAAATCATATTTGGTAGCATAGAGAAAATCGCAAGAATTAAGGTTATCGTATATCACTTTATTATTTATATTGTTTTTTGAATAATTATCGTGATTTATTCCAAGAATTGCTTTATTGTCTTTGTCAAAAACTTTTCCTACAATACCGTTAAGAAGTATATTAGTATAGCTACCAACACCTAATGTCAGCTGCCCTATAAAATCTCTATCAGCCGAAAGATTTTGTGCTTTTGGTGACAGAGCTTCTTCTTTTAGATAATAATCAGGCATGTAAACTTTTTCTTTCTCATACAATATATTTTTCACACTCTGCAAATCTTCCAGAGAATGTATTTCTCTCTTTAACATAATCTTAGTATCCACCTGTCCGCTTATCCTTATCTCAGGCACTTTAAAATCAAATCCAGTGTCCTTTTTTACAGCAGTTGTATTACCTTCCGCATCAGTAGTATATGCTCCTTTTTCAAAAGAAACTTTTTCCTGTATGTCAGTTATAGTATCTGCTTCAGGACTTGCTGCCTCCGCCGCAAAAATAAAGCAAGACGCCACAAGGCAACATATAACAAATAATATTTTTTTCAATTCTATTTTCCTTTCACAGGAATACCCGTTGGAACTGGGTTTAATAATTTATACTGTTCATTAAGAAGCTCTATTTTTTTCTTAGCCGTCTCTGTATATTTAGGAAGCTTAGATGCAAGCAGTATTTTTTTATAAGTATTTATTGCAGCTTTCAAATCTCCATTTTTCTCATAAAGCTTTCCAGCAGCATCAAGCGAAGATATAACCCAAAGCTCTTCTGTTTTGAAATTATCATATACCAATAGGTAATTAATTATTGCATTCTCTGTATCTTTTTGAGAATTATAACAATCCGCTATCCAATACTGTGCCTCAGCGGCCTTTGTTTTCTTTAATTCAACCACAAACTTAAATACTGCAATTGCCTTTTCATAATCTTTATTATCCTGATACATATATGCCAAGTTCATATTGGCACGCTCAAACAACTCAGAATCTTTATACTCGGCTATCAACTTTTGGTACCATTTTTCTGTATTTATAATATCATTATTTCTTTTGTAAGACATGGCCAAATTAAAATATGCCTCTGCTATAAATTTTGAATCCTTATATTTTTCAATAAAGTTAGTATACTCAGTAATTGCATTCGTAAAATCTCGCTGCTTATAATAACATCCAGCGCTCTTAAATGCCGCTTTTTCAGCAAACGGGGTGTCTGGATACCTTATTATCATATCTTTAAAAGCATTTACTGCTTCCCCATAAGTTTTAAGACTCATATACGAAACACCCATCCAATAATAAGCATTATCAGCGAGCTCATTTTTTGGATTTTTGTCTATGAACCTGCGGAACTCTGTCACAGCTGTATCAAACTTAGAATTATTAAAATAGTGTTCTGCTATTCTATATTGTATCTCTGGAGTAAAACTTGAGTCCGGATATTTATCAACAAACTGCTTTGAAAGTTCTATGGCTTTTTCTGGCTGATTTAACTGATAATATGACCACTGTATTCCATAAAGAGCCTCCCCAACACGATAGTGGTCAGGATAATTATCAACCAATTCTTTATAATAAACTATCGCCTTCTCATAATCTTTTTTATTATAATAAGAATCTCCAGTTTTCAGTATGGCTTCTTGATATAAATGAGTGTTTTTATACTGGTCAAGTATCACAGCAAAAGAAGCTATGGCTTTATCAAAGTCATTCATTCTAAAATAGCACCAACCAATACGGTATTGTGCTTCTGCTTTTTTTACAGAATCTGTAATCTGCGATTGGAACCTACCCCATAAGTCGGCAGCCTGTTGAAAGCTTTCCTTCCTATAATAGCACCATGCAGCATAGAAAATAGAATCGTCTTTCATGGATTTCGAAATTATTTTTTGACCCATAATATTTGTAAATAAATCCAGAGCAGTATCAAATTTGTTAAGTACATAATAAGTATTGGCACGCATAAAATCCGCTCTTAGCTTTATTTCTTTATCATTAACAAGAAGTTTTACATTTTCAAAAACTTTTAAGGCCTCTTCGTATTTATTTGCAGTATATAGTAGCCAGCCTTTGCCATAATACGCCTCTGCCTTCACATCATTATATTTTGAATAAGTATCAATAACATAATCATAATACTTACTTGCATTTCCCATATTACCCATTTCATAATAATCATCTCCGACTTTGAGCATGGCCTTTGCTTTTATTTCTTCAGGTGCTGCAGCATCGGCTATGATGTCCAAATATATTTTAATTGACCCTGCATAGTCAGCGGACTTATACATGCACCAGCCCTGAAGAAAACGGGCTGTAAACTTATCAGCAACATATTCTTTTGAAATCCGTTCATATATATCTTTAGCTCTTCCAAAGTTTTCCTGAGTAACATTAATATCTGCAGTCATAAATAAAGCCGCACGATTTAATTCCTCGACGGAATATTTTGACATTACATCATTAAACTGCATCAATGCATCATCATAATTTCCACGATTATAATAATACTGAGCTATCGCATATTGCGAATAAGCAGAAGGAATTGTATTAGGATACTTATCAATAACTATATTATACTGTACAAGTGCCTTTACATCGTCACCAGCCCCCTCAAAACACAAACCTTTTTTATATTCAGACCAAGTAGCTAAAAGATCAGTTTCATTGTCTGTAATTATAGTGTCATAAATACTTACAGCCTTATTATACTGTTTTGTCATATAGTAGTTCCATGCCAGAAAGTATTTCATAAGTATTTTAAACTTATAATCATCCTCTTTCTCTATAAGTCCAGTTATTATCTTTATTGAACGGTCATATTGTTTTATAGCATAATAAACATTGGCTTTTCTAAATTCCGAATGATTTATTATTTTACTCGAAGGAAACTCATTTTTAACGCGATTAAAATACTTGATAGCTTCTGAACTATCATTTTTTAGATCTCCAGCTTCGGTCAAGGACTTTTCATAATATGCTCTTCCTTTAAGATAGTATACATAATCAAAATGTGTATAATCTGTAAAATCATCCATGTGATTTAATGCATCAATAGCACCAGAATAATTTTCTGTTAAAAACATATTTTCGCCAAGTAACAAATAGGCATCTTTTGTCAAATAAGAACCTGCATAATCTTTAAGCAAAAGGTTTATGTATTTGATAGCTTTCTCATAATCCTTAAGTTGCGAATAACACTCCGCCGACCTGAAATAGATTTCTTTTTTATATTTATTTGCTGATTCGCTATATTTTTCTGTTATTGACTTATAGGATTCTAAAGCTAAGCGATACTGTCCTGTAGCATACTCTGTTTCTCCTGCCATAAAACGGGCACTTCCAGCAAGCGGATCTTCTGGCCTGAGTGTTGTAAAAGAATTAAAAAGTGTCTCCGACAATGTGTAATTACTCTTCAAAAACAAAGAATGGGCAAGATTATATTGAAGCTCTGGTGGTTGCGCGAAGACCTGAATAGACATAATAAAAAATACAACCGTAAAGACTATAATATAGAATATTTTTCTCATTTTCCCTCGTATTCATATAAGTTTATAACAATTTATTATTAACAAAAATAGGCCTTATGTCAACATATTTAGAAGCAAAATATCTCAAGTTTTATTGATGTAATAACAATTTTAAAAAAAATGTAAAACATTATAAAATAAAAAAGGCCCCTTTTCAGGGGCCCTTTTAAAACATATCTAAGCTATCAATTAATACTTGATAGGAAGTGACTTTCTTGGTTCTGAGTGAGGTTCATAAGGTGCTGTTTCTTTTGCTTTTCCTACTGCATCTGCTTCTTCGTCAGCTGAGAACTTCTTGCTGATTTTCAAAGCCTGTCTTGGATAAATCAAATCAGGATCTTCAATTGATGTTTTATTTGCCTTAAATACTAAAGGCCATTTGAAAGAATTGCCATATACTGAATCTTTTCCTGATATGCGCCAAAGACTTTCGCCTTTATTAACTGTATATACTCCTGTTCCAGCTGAAGGAGCCTTAACTTCTACTTCTTTTTTTACAACTCTTGCTGGAGCTTCTTCTTCAGCAACAAATGCTGGTGCCACTACTTCTTTTTCTAGAGGAGCTGCAATTTCTTCACCTGGAGGTGGTGGAAGTTCTGCACTTGTTTCTTCACCTGGAGGTGGTGGAAGTTCTGCACTTGTTTCTTCACCTGGAGGCGGTGGAAGTTCTGCACTTGTTTCTTCACCTGGAGGCGGTGGAAGTTCTGCGCTTGTTTCTTCACCTGGAGGCGGTGGAAGTTCTGTGTTTACATTATCGCTCGGAGGTGGTGGAAGTTCTGTGCTTGCATTGTCACTCGGAGGTGGTGGAACTTCATCTCCTGGAGCTACTTCTGCTGCTTCTTGTGGAGGTGGTGGTAATGCTTCATCTCCCATTCCTGAATCACCTGGAGGAGGAGGTAATAATTCCTCATTTGCGTCTGGTGGCGGTGGTAAAGCAAAATCATCCGCATGTACTGCAATAGGCATTACAAAAAATAGTGCAAGAAATGATGCTACAAGTATAAATAACCCAAGTCTTTTAAACATGAATCCGACCTCCTCAAGATATATTTATATCGTTCTTTTATTCAAAATTGGAGCGGGAAACGGGGCTCGAACCCGCGACCTTCTCGTTGGCAACGAGACGCTCTACCACTGAGCTATTCCCGCGTGTTAAAAAATCGTTTTAATTATAATAACTTTTTTCATGTATGTCAATGTTAATTTTAATAAAACCCTTTAAAAAAACTGATATACGATTAAGATATTTCCTTGCTTAAAATATCCTTTACTTTTCCTAATAAAGACCCTTTTTCCTTTATCTTTGCCAGTATATTTCCTATTTCTTTTTCTGCTGCTTCTTCACCTTTTTTGATAATTCTTTCCCTTTGGGACAAGTCAAAAGGTGCAAAGTTCTTTATATCAGGAACAATCAAAAAATCAGCATCCTTATATGACTTAAAGCTGCTGTTTTCCTGTATCATTATAAGAAAGCTCTGCCACACTATATTAAATATATCATGATTTTTTATTACATTTGGTTTTGCCTTAGCAGTCACATCTACCCCAATTATAAAATCAGCGCCCATATTTTTTACCACGCTTATCGGAACATTATTTATTATCCCACCATCTACATACACACCATCATCATATATAGCAGGCGTAAAGATAGCGGGTAAAGAACAGCTTGCCCTTATCGCAAGTCCTAAAGACCCTTCATCAAAAATCCGTTCCTTGCCATTTAGAAGATTTGTCGCTACTGCTACAAACTTAATTTTAGTGTCTTCAATTTCCTTACATTTTGCATGTTTTTCCATGAAGCTTTTTAGCTTATCTATGGACATAAGACCTTCAGTAGGAATTGTAACATTAATGATTTCTTGCCATTTGAATTCTTTTGAAATTTTTTCTACTTCGGCTATAGGAACTCCAGAAGCATATAAACCACCCATTAATGCGCCTATAGAAGTGCCTGCGATAAACTCAGGTTTTATTCCATTTGCCTCAAGCACTTTTATGACGCCTATGTGAGCATAGCCATAAACCGCTCCGCCACCAAGTGCAAGTCCAATCTTCATTATTATATCCCCCTAATTATTTACTACTCTTCTAAACTTCTATTTATTTGGATTTAACCAAACCGCTATTGCTTTAAACGGTGCCAGTATTCCCTGTTTCCATGCAACTCTGTGTGTAATACCTGACGCGCCTTTAACTTCATTTTCATGTTTCTTATACCAATCATAGGCATGCTTTAGCGCCTGCGCTTCTGTAAATTTTGGTTTCCATCCAAGTTTTTTCTCAGCTTTTTCTATTGAGACAAAAGAATCTTTGTGTGCTGTGCCATATACCCATTTATAAAGTGGTGATATGCGCAATATCCAAAACATTTCAAGAAAAAATATTAAAAGCCCTGCTGGAGTTTTCATTACTCTTGATTTTGAATTAACGCTCTTGAAAAATGCCATTAGATAATCTTCTATCGGTTTTGTATTTTTCGCGCCTACATTATAAGTATCATTTGCTATTTTAGCTGGCTTTGTCAAAAGTAAATAAATAGCATCTACCAAATCACCAACTTCTAAAAGCTGATAACGGTTTCTTCCGTTTCCTATTGTAGGAATTAAAGCTCCGGCTTCCACCCAATCATATAATATTTGAAACACGCCAAGGCGTTCTGTTCCTATGAAGGTCTTTGGTCTTACTATGCCAATAACCATTCCTTTTTTTCTATACTCTTCGCATATCGCTTCTGCTTTAATTTTTGTTATGCCGTATGGACCTACTCCGATTAGCTCATCTGTTTCATAAAGTGGATGATGATCTGGCACTCCGTAAACTGCTGTGGAGCTTACCTGAACCACTCTATTTATTTTATTTGCTTTGGCAGCTTCAAGGACATTGCGCATGCCGTCAAGATTGACAGTGTATATATCTTTTTCTTTCCATAGAGGAAGCGCGGCCGCAGCATGAACTACTGCATCATAACCTTTAAAAACTTTTTTCAAGGTTGCCAAATCTCTTACATCTACCTTTTTATATTCTACATTCTTTGGATATTCTTCTTTTCTAAACTCATCTATATCTAAAACCAGAATCTTTGAATATTTCTTTTGAAGCTTCAAACAGACATGAAAACCTAAAAAGCCACAACCACCAGTTACAATCAGTTTTGCCATTATTGCCTCCTCAAAATTAAATTCAATTTATGAAATTATTATATAAAAAATTAGTGCTAATTGCGAGATAAATAAAGTTTTCTTCAATCTATCAAATCAGTTATTTGCCTTATTTTTATGCCAATTATCAACAAAACTAACAGGTCTTAAAACCTACTTCATTTCATTAAAAATCTTATCATAGATTACTACCCATGAAAGTGTTGAAGCAAAATCAATAGAATTTTTTAGGCATATTTTATAAAAATCATCATCTTTTAACATTTTCACACAAGCCGCCACGAGTGATACGCGTTCATATTTGCAAACAACACCCATAGGTCTTTTGGCTACCTCTTCTGCAATCCAAGGCACATCCGTAATCACCAAAGGCAATCCGCAACCTAAATATTCTTTAGGTTTTGTCGGATCAGCATACCACGAATAATTATTTGCATCATTTATATATGGAGCCAGCCCTATTCTATGGTGAGGAATAAATTTGAATAGAGTATCATGGTCCATAAGTCCTAAGAACTTGACATTTTTTTCGAGTTTTAAGTTTATCGCTTGCTCTTTTAATTTTGTCTCATACGGTCCTGTACCTATAATAAGCAACTCAGCACTTGGAACTTCTTTTATAATATCCTGCATAGAATCTATCAAAAGTTGTACGCCTTTAGTTTCATCCAACATGGACATAAGTATCATGGTTTTTTTTGCGATTTTTTCTTCCACAGTAAAGGCATCTACCTTATCAAGTTCTACCCCAACTGGGACTACTATATTATTACTTCCTTTTAATTTAAACTTAATATTTTTTGCATCTGCTATTCTTTGTGACAGTGACCAGATATAATCACTATTTTTACAAGCAAAGCCATCTATAGTTTCATAAAGCCAGTTAAAAACAGGATTAGCAAAACGCCTTGGCGTGTGGTCTATGATGTAATACGCCACTGTGTCAACCTTACCAAACCATTTCAATACTATTGCTGTTAAAGCATTCAAATTATCTATAGCGATAAATACATTTGTCTTTGTTTTTAATCCTGATACAAATTTTATATTAAAAATCATATCCAATAACCATTGAAAAAACTGATTTGCGCCGCGTTTGTGTCCTTTGACAGTGTTGGTAACTTTACCATTCACATAAAACTCTGCAGCACTTCCTTCAAGTTTGGAATAGGCAAAAGGATGGGTAATATATATCAATTCCCCTGTTTTTTTTATTAGGTAATTACGCAGTGCCTGTACTGGTCCATATACTTCAGTCACATGTCCTGCCACTATTACTTGCTTTCCATTTAATTCCATTTATTTCTCCAAATCATTATTTTGCTTGAGTTTCTTCTTCAATTTCTTTTGTCACATTAAATTTCTTTTTAAACTTTTTCATTATGACTGGAATGAAAAACGAAAATATAAATAAACAGGCAGGAAAAATAATATTAAACCTCAATAAATCTGCTGGGGTTTTATATGTCAGCAATAATTCTTTCATAGCAGATATAAAAAATGTAACCACCGCAAGTCCTGGGATTACACCTGTTAAAGTTCCCCAAAAGAATTGACTAAAACGAATTTTTGATAGGCCTGAAGCAAAACTCAAATAAGTAAAAGGCACAAACATAAGCCTTAGATATACCATTATTGAAAAACCATGTTCTTCAACTTTATCATCTAAAGTTTTAAAATGTCCCATAGTTAAAAGTTTTTTAGCAAAATCTCTGAGTAGGTATCTGGCAAGTAGAAACGACATGGTTCCGCCTATCATAGCGCCTATCAAATTATATAAAAGACCAAGCCACTCACCAAAGACGAGTCCTCCTATGGAAGTAGGAATACTGGCTGGAATAAATAAAAGCAGACAAACAGAATAGAAAGCAATAAAAATAACAGGAGCCAAAGCGCCCATACTAAGCATATAAACCTGAAACTTTTCAACAAAAACATTGCGCCCATGACCATCAAAAATGTAATATGCCATTGGGGAAAACTTAAGAATATAGATAACCACAGCTAAAAAGCAAACTGCGATTAAGTACTTTACTATTTTCTGCATAGTATCACTTTATTTCTGTAAAATCGGCCTTTGAAGCACCACATTCAGGACAAGACCATGAATCAGGTATCTTTTCAAAAGGTGTTCCAGGAGCAATCCCGCTGTCAATATCTCCTTTTGCTGGGTCATAAACATAACCACAAACCGTACATTCCCATTTATTCATATTAAAACCTCCTAATTGATATTTCAGTAATAATATCACAGGAATTGGCAATCAACAAGTCAAAACAATGGGTAAAATGTAACTTTGAATCCTTAAAAACATGATAACTTTCTTGTATAATTTCCACACCCAATATACTATAATAAACAAAATAAATTCGGAGGTTTTTATGAAAATATTAAAAGTAGCATTTTTAGGTGCCGGAGAGATTTCTGATAGGTTTATAATAATGTCTAAAAAGCTTCAAGCACTTCAATTGTGTGGTATCTATTCCAGGAATATAAACAATGCCAAATCAAAGGCAAAAAAATACGAAATAAAAAACTTTTATAATAATTATGAAACTATGTTAAAGATAGAAAAACCTAACTGTGTGGTCATAACTACACCTCACTCCCTGCACGCAAAGCATACGATTGCCTGTATGAAAGCAGGGGCGCATGTGCTTGTAGAAAAACCAGTAGCCACAAGTTTCGCAGATGCTAAAAAAATGTTAGTAGCTTCAAAGAAATACAAAAAACTTTTAATGGGTTTGCCTTTTGACCATTATCCGAATTACACCAGAGCACTTGATTTTGTCCAAGAAAAATACATTGGCAAAATAACTTCAGGCCACTCAGAACTTTCGTTTCCAGGTCCACCAAGAAATAACTGGTATTATGATAAAAAAATCGCTGAAGGTGGAGCCATACTCGATGTTGGTTGTTATGCCCTTTCTCGTATAATTTCTATCTTAGGCGCTGTAAAAAAAGTATCTGCTTTTGTAAATATACTTCTTCCAAAAAGAATTCTTGCTAATGGGGATAAAATACAACCTACCGTTGACGACAATGCTGTTATGATACTTGAGTTTGAAGGCGGAGTTTTTGCCACTGTAAAAGCATCCTGGTGTCATAGTTTTGTAGAAAACCACACTGTAATTTATGGGCGCAAAGGAACTGTTTTCATAAACACTGATAATAATCCGCTTATAGTAAAAACTAAAGCAAAAATTGCTGGAAAAAAAGTTGCATTCAGAAATCTTGATAACTGTTTTGCTCCAACTGGTTTTCCTAAATTTGAAGCCGAAGATGATATCATGGGCAGATTTATAAACTGGGTTAGGACAGGTTTGCAACCAATATACAACGCAGAACAGAGTCTGCATATTATGGAAGTTATGGACAAAGCTTATCTGTCTTCAAAAACAGGAAAAACGCAGAAAATCACTACCCCATTTAAAGTATGGTGGAAGAAAGCTAAAGGTCTTCAACAATTCAAAGAGTATGTTTAAAAGATATATTTTTTTAAATTAATAGGCATCTTTAAAAATCTGTAACAATCTTGGTCTGTCAAGTTTCCACGGAAAACCGCCTACTTCTATAACCTTATCTGTAATTTTTTCCATATCTTCCATTTTAACTCCAAGGTCTTCAAAATTATCTTTAAGTCCTATATCAATAATAAATTGCCTAAGAGTTTCTATACAAACACCAATTCTAAGTTCTCCTGTTACCTCTTTTGGAACATTGAAAACTCTGTCTGCTAATTGTAATACCTTGTCAGCTTTAACTTCTCCCAAGTATTTTAAATAAGATGGAAGTATAGCAGCAATGCCTGCGCCGTGTGCTATATGGTCAAAATATGCAGTTACTGCGTGCTCTAATGGATGTACCACCCATGCGCCTGCTCTGCCTGAATTAGGTAATCCCTGTAATGCCACCGTACTTGATAAAGCAATCTGTGCTCTGGCGTTTTTATCATTTGGATTTTTCATAACCTTTTTACCAGCTTCCATACAGGTCAGTATGATTCCTTCCGTAAATCTGTCTTGCATATCGCAATCTGTCTCACCAACCAAATATTCCTCAAGTACATGCATTATGACATCTATAATACCTTCCGCTGTCTGTTGTGGTGGTACGCTTAAAGTCAAATCTGGATCTACTATTGATATTTTAGGATATATTTTATCTGGATTATATATCGCTGCCTTCTGATTTAATTCTGGATTTGTAAATACGGCTGCAGGATTGCCTTCTGAACCAGTTGCAGAAAGAGTTGGTATTAACATAATCGGCAATGCTTTTCCAATTTCTTTTGCTTGCTTAGCCGGTGTTCCTATATAGTCCCATAACTTGCCGCCACTTCCAGCCACAACAGAAACGCCTTTGGCTGCATCCATAGCTGATCCACCGCCTAAACCAATCACAAAATCACAATTTTCTTTTACTGCAAGTGCTGCTGCTTCTTCTACTTCAGTATTTTTCGGATTAGGAGTAATACCAGCATATACAACCGCCTTTACATTTTCTTTTTCTAAAAGTTTAATTACCTTATCAAGTAGTCCTGTTTTCTTTGTTGAGTTTTTTCCAGTGATAATTATTGCTTTTTTTCCAAGAGTTTTTGCAAATGCTCCAGTATTTTCAATTTCTCCAGCACCGAAATGTATCTTTACAGGATTGTAAATAGTTAAGTTTTTCATGTTTGCTCCTTTAAATTTTAACTACAATTTTTATAATGTATCATAATACCATGTAAATAAAAAGTTTTCTTTTATTAATGAATAAACAACAGGGCCGCATGATAAACCAGAAACGCAAGGACCCACGCTATTACCATTGCATAAGCTATATAAAAGATAGTTATTTTAACCTTTCCTACTTCCTTATGAAATACAACTGTTGCTGCCAAACATGGAACATATAAAAGGACAAATATTATCAAAGAAAGTGCTACAGCGGGATTGTATGCCTTATCATTTTTTAACCTACTTGCCAATCCGCCAGTTTCATGTCCTATCTCTCCCATGGAATATATAGTACCCATAGCAGAGACCACTATTTCTTTTGCCGCCAAACCAGAAATAAGAGCAGTTCCAATACGCCAATCAAAACCAAGAGGTCTTAAAACAGGTTCTATGACTTTACCTATACGACCAGCAAAGGAATACTCCAAATGCCTGGCAGCAAATTCATTTTTAATATTTTTTATTATTATTTCCTTTTCAACTGGACTTTTATTTTCAATTGCGTAGGATACTTTTGCTTTTAACTCATTTTCTAAATTTTTATTTTCAGGATAATTAGCTGCAAACCATATAATTAATGAAGCCGCCAGAATAGTAGTCCCTGCTTTTTTTATATACATCCATGCCTTAAACCACATTTGCATAAGCACTGATTTGGTGCCTGGCATTCTGTAAACAGGCAATTCCATAACAAATGGTTCTGACTTGCCTTTAAAGATAGTTGATTTAAAAAGCTTTGCTGACAATACAGCCACAAGAATACCAAATAAATACACTCCAAAAAGAATATTCCCTGCCATTTTTTCAGGAAAAAAAGCTCCTATTAGCAACACATAAACAGGCAATTTTGCTCCGCAACTCATAAAAGGTATGACCATCATAGTTGCCAATCTATCGCTTCTGTTTTTTAAAGTTCTGCATGCCATAAAAGCAGGAACAGAACAGCCAAAACCTGTCACCATAGGTATGAAAGATTTTCCATGCAGGCCTATCTTATGAAATACCTTGTCCACGACAAAAGCCGCGCGTGCCATATAGCCAGTCGCTTCAAGAAAGGACAATCCTAAAAACAGCAATAAAATATTAGGAATAAATACCACTACCCCACCTACTCCGGCAATAATTCCATCCACCACCATAGAACGGATATTTCCTTCTGGTAAATAAATAGAAGCTTTATTCCCCATAAAATTAAAAAGCGCTTCTATCCAGCCCATAGGTATTTTTCCAAGTGAAAATGTAAGTTGAAAAATTGTCCACATAATAAGTAAAAATATAGGTAGTCCAAGATATTTTCCTATGAGTACAGAATCTATTTTATCTGTAAGAGTTTCCTTATGTTCATTTGGTACTTTTACAGTTTCCTTTATAGCCCCTCTAACAAAAGCATACCTATCTTCAAGTATTTTTGCTGGGATATTTTCATGTAATATATTTTCAAGGTCGCTCAAAATAATACTTAGTTTTCCTTCAAGTCTTACCCATATTGGTTTGTCTTTTAACATTTTATACACTGCTTCATCGTTTTCAAGCAACTTCACTGCCAGCCATCTGGAGCCATAGACAGCTGTTAAAACTGTATCTGTTTCAATAATAGTTTTAAGTTTTAAAAGTGTTTCTTCTACTTCTTCGCTGTAGAAGATTTTATTCTTTTCTATGGATATTTTCTTTTCGAACAACCTTATAGTGTGGTCAAGCAAAGAGTCAATCCCACTTTTAGTTACCGCGCTGACAGGAATTATATGAGTACCCAACAACTTTTGCAGATATTTAAAATCTATAGTTATTTTATTTTTTTGAACCTCGTCATACATATTAAGAGCAATCACCATTTCAGGTTCTAACTCCATAAGCTGATGGGTAAGATAGAGGTTTCTTTCCAAATTTGTTCCATCCACTACATTAATTATTATATCCGCTTTTTTTCCAGTAATAAAATCTCTTGCTATTGTTTCTTCAGGAGAATAAGCATTCAAAGAATATGTACCTGGCAAATCAACTAACTTGATATGATAACCTTTGTAATTTACAAAACCTTCATATCTCTCCACTGTCACGCCTGGCCAGTTTCCTACTTTTAAATGCGTTCCTGCCACTGCATTAAACAGCGAGGTTTTACCAGAGTTTGGATTTCCAGCCAGAGCAATTGTTATGTTTTTTAGATTTTTTACCATTTATTGTTTACCCATAGCAGTGTTTTCTTTTTGTACACTTACCTGCTCTGCTTCTTTCATTCTTAATGCCATTAAGGTACCTTTTAACTTAATTTCCATAGGGTCACCCAAAGGTGCTTTGCGTATTACTTTAAAAGACACTCCCTTATGTAGCCCTAAATCCATTAAGCGCCTTGTGGCTTCACCTGTATATTCTACTTTTGTGACAGTTCCCATGTCTCCGGGTTTTAAATCTGACATTTTCACAAAATACTCCTCAAACTTTATTTTTGCACAAACTGCAAATTCCTTTTATTTCCAACTTGTGGCCAGTCATTACAAACTTATGTTTTTTGCATATCTCTTTTTGATGTTTTTCAATTAAAGAATCACTAAACTCTATTAGCTTGCCACATTTTACACAAATCATATGATCGTGATGTGTTTTTTCAGAACTATATTCATAAACTGTCCTACCATCTCTTTGTAAGGACTCATTGATTAAACCCGCGCCCACAAGCAAATGAAGAGTTCTATAAACTGAAGCTCTGGACACTTTTAGATTTTTTTGCTTTATACCAAGAAGTAACTCTTCTACATCAAAATGCCCTGATTTTTTCTTTATTAAATCAAGTAGTAAGTGTCTTACCGATGTCTTTTTTAAGCCATTTTTTTTGATAAAACTCGTCAATACTTCCGAAGAGTCCATAAAGTCCTCCTATTTGATACTGAATCTCAATATCAATTTACAATATAATCAAGGATTTGTCAAGTTTGATAAATAGATTTATTTACGAAATATTATTGAAGTGGCCTTACTCTTAATTAATTAGCCCTCACAAAACGAAAGCCAGTACCAACAAAAGTATTAAACGGAGAATCAAAGACATTGCGGAAACCCACTTGCGTGCCTGAAGCACTATAATTATAGTAACCCCCATGCAATACACGATAAGTGGCACTCAGAGGTCCTCTATAGTTTGTTGATGTGCCTGGGTATGCTGCATACCAATCCCAGCACCACTCTAATACATTTCCAGACATATCATAAAGACCAAGGGCATTTGCATTTTTACCACCCACATCATGAGTAATATAATGCAAACCTGTCCATGAATTATCCAAATACCAAGCTACTAATCCTGTTGCAGTAGCATTGGTATATTCCGCTGTCGCGCCACTTGCATAATTATACGGCGTCCAACTTGTCCCGTCTTTATAACTTGCTGCATACTGATACTCCCCTTCAGTAGGTAATCTATATCCATTTCCCGCCCAGTTCACATAAGGTTTATCAACACTTCCTGCGGTAGCATTTATCGAACCACTATTTGTGGATGTTTTTATTGGCGTTGTAAACCCTGCGTCCGAACAATATACAGGAGTAAGAACCAACATTTGGCTATATGCATTACACCAGATTATTGCATCTCTCCAATTTATCATTGTTACAGGTTGCTGCTTTGCGGCGGTTGGAGCATATCCGATTGTGCCGTTAGAGCCCTCCATACCTGCATTTGCAAAACTATAACCATTTAAAATTGCCCACTGACGCACCGTGTACCACAAATGATAAGTCACTTGATACTTTCCGATTGAAAAAGTGGAAATCGTATGACTAAAGGTATTTGCAATATTATTTGCATCTGTTTGAGTGAAAGTGCCTCCTGGTACTGAAACCAGAATTGAAGAATCAATAGTTGCTGTTGAGGTTGCAGTTTGAGTCATAGTTTGTGTCACAGTTTGCGTTATCGTTTCTGTCTGCGTTTCCGTCTGCGTAAATGTAGAAGTTTCAACTGACGATTGTGTTACTGTAGCTATTTGAGTTTCAGTCTGTGACAAAAGTTCTGTTATAGTATTTGTGACCGTCGGCTGTACTGCCTCTGGCACAACAGGAACGCTTAATTTTTTACAGCCAGAAATTATTATCATAACAAATACAAATAGCAGAATAATTTTTTTCATCTAAAATCTCCACTCTTTTTCTATTCCAGCGTATTGCCTTGCAGGATTGATATTAACTTTAACTGGCATTTCAAAAACATTATGAAATAAAAACGCATCTTCAAGTGTATATATTATAGCCACTCCAGCAAGTCCTAACATCACAGCCGTATTTATTCCTTTTTGTTCCACTTGTTTTTTTTCATAAACTAAAATATTATAGTTTGATATATCTGTTTTATTTAAAGAATTGTAAAGAATTTCATAAGCCGATGCGCTATTTGAATAATCTAAATATACGCAAGTTGCCACTGTAGCAAGTATCACATCAGAGCCTATAAGGGCAATGGCTTGAAAATTATCAGTTCTATATTCTGAAAAAAGCATAATTGGAAATAAAAACACAAGAACTCCAATTAATATTTTTTTCATTTTTTTCTCCTTGACTCTCATTTATTTAAAACCTTTCACAAACAATATATCACAAACTTTGCTTAATAAACACATTCTTAGTTTTTCTTGTTTATCATCCAAATCAATTCTTTTTTAGGTTTCACCAATGCTGCTGGATATTTTTTATTACCTTGTAAAACCAATTGCAGAACTTTACTTCTGCCTTTTTCTTCTGTTAGGAACATTATATTTTTTGCGTTATTTATAAAAGGAAGAGTCATTGTTATTCTGTCTTTCACAACAGCATAAGGCGGAGCTATAACCGAAATTATAAGTTTCTTCTTTTCATTTAAGACTTTTTTATCTTTTGGAAATATAGAAGCAGTATGTCCATCATCTCCCATACCAGCGATTATCAAATCATAAGATGGTATTTTTTTGCCTGGTTGCAGATGTTTAAAAAGTTGCCGTATAATCATTTCATAAATTTTGGCTGCTTTTGACGCAGGGGCGACATTGTCAGGTGCAGGCGCAGGATAGACTTTTTCAAATGACATTTTTGTTTTGCTTATTAGCTTGTCGTAAACAAGCTTCACATTGCTATCTTTATCTCCATATTTCACGAATCTATCATCTTGCCAAAATATATATGTTTTATCCCAAGGCATTTGAGTTTTAGCAAGTTGCTTATAAAACGGAATTATTGTTTTTCCTCCGGATAAAGCAATCGCAAAATACCCTTTTTTCTTTACTTCTGCCTTAGCAAGTATAGCTGTATAGTTGGCTGCTGCCAAACTTAATTCAGTAATATCTTTAAATCTTTTAATGATTTTTTTCATTTTTCTCCATTAAAATTAAAACCAATAGCGCCCATCTTTTTTTATAAACTCTTCAGCTTCTTTAGGACCATTTGTCCCTGCTTCATATAAATACATTTGTCTTGCTTTTTCATTAAGTTCGCAAAGTTCCCATTTTTTAAGTATGGTATCTAATAGCTTCCACGCTGCTTCTACTCCATCTTTTCTCCAGAAAAGTGTTTGGTCCCCAAGCATACAATCCAGCATGATCGTGCCATAATCATCTGCTATATCAGATCCAAACTTATCCTTATAGTTAAAATCCATTTCAAGTGGGGAAAGACACATTTTTGAACCAGGTACCTTTGCCATAAACTCTATAGTCACGCCTTGCCTTGGATGTATAGAAAAGGTAAGAGCATTAGGATGTGTCTCTACGCCTAAACCTTTAAATATCTGATTACTGGCAGGCTTAAAAACAATTGTTATTTTAGATATTTTCTCCGTCATTCGTTTTCCTGACCTTATATAGAAAGGAACGTTTCTCCATTTATTATTATCAATAAATAATTTGGCAGCAAAAAATGTTTCGTTACATGATTTCGAATTAATACCTTCTTCTTCAGTATATGCTGGCACTTTCAAAGCACCATTAAACCCTTTCACATACTGCCCACGAATTATTTGTTCATGCAGCTTATCAACAGCAAAAGGTCTTATGGAATTAATCACTTTTACTTTTTTATCTCTTACTGCCTCTGAACTGAGTGATTTCGGTTTTTCCATAGCCACAAGTGAAACGAGTTGTAGTATATGATTTTGTAGCATATCCCGAATAAGACCTGCCTGTTCAAAATATCCTGCCCTTCCTTCAACACCGACTTGTTCGGCCACTGTAATCTGTACATGGTCTATAAACCGACTGTTCCATATCGGTTCAAAAATAGCATTTGCAAACCTAAACACAATTATATTTTGAACCGTGTTTTTACCTAAATAATGATCTACTCTATACAGCTGCGTATCATCTATATATTTTAGTATTTCTTTATTTAATAATTTTGCGCTTTCCAAATTTCTACCAAATGGTTTTTCCACCATAAGCCTATGAAAAGGTTCTTGAGTTCTACCTTTTTGCATAAGCTGAGTTTTCCCAAGGTGTGACACAACAATTGTAAACAAGGATGGCGGTACGGCAAGAATAAATATTCTATTTTCCTTAGTAGAGTATTTTTTTTCTAATTCATTAAGTTTTTTCTTTATTAATTCATAATCTTCAAGGAGGTCATAATCCCCACGCACATAATAACACCGCAGACAGAAGTTATTAATCATAGCTTCTGATTTTTCACCTGCATTTATTATTGCCTGCCTTACTTTTAATCTAAATGTCTCCTCACTCATAACCGTACGGCCGACTCCGAGAATAAAAAAGTTATCAGGAACGCTTCCAAGTTTCACAAGATTGAGTAATGACGGCAGAATCTTTCTTTCAGTCAAATCACCCGATGCTCCAAATATAACAACACCTAAAGGACCTGCCTTAGAAAGTTCACAAATGCCTGTAAGCTTAATGTCAAGTTCTGGTTTGAATTTCACTTTTTTTATTCCTTATCAGGTGAAGCATGTTTTATCTTTCCCGCACCTGTTGAATTTGTTTTTATATTTTCCCCTTCTCTTGCCACTTTATGTCCGCCAAATTCATTTCTTAATGCTGCTATTATTTTATTTGCGAATGTATCTTTTTGTCTGGAATTAAATCTCTTATATACAGATGTGGTTATCACATCCGCAGCCACACCAGTATCTATCGCTTCTTTTACTGCCCAGCGAGCTTCTCCTGAATCCTCCACATAGCCCTGTATTTTTTCAAGCTCTTTTGGATTTTTAAAAACATTTATCAAGAGTTCCAAAAGCCAAGACTTTACTACAGATCCAGAATTCCACATTTTAGCAACTTGCCCTAAATCTACAGAAGAGCCGTATTGAGAGGCCTTCAATATTTCAAAACCCTCTGCATATGCTTCCATTAGTCCATACTCTATGGCATTATGTGTCATTTTCACAAAATGTCCTGCACCTACTTTACCACAGTACATATACCCGCCCTCAGGCGCTAAAGATTTAAATATAGCTTCTACATATTTAAAAATATTTTCATCTCCGCCCACCATAGTTGCATATCCATTTTTTAATCCCCATATTCCTCCAGATACGCCTGCGTCCATATATGAAAT
>JBAXIL010000012.1:0-42356 GCA_037138355.1 bacterium | reverse complement strand
CAAGAATAAAATAACTTTTGAAATAGAAGTAGGAGATAGTAGATAAATCAAGAATAAAATAACTTTTGAAATAGAAGTAGGAGATAGTAGATAAATCAAGAATGAAATAATTTAGGAAATAAAAGAAAGATATATAATAAGAAGAGAATAAATTTTTAACCTTCAAAAAAATTCTAATTAATTATTTCAAATACAAATCCTACATAAACCTTTCAAATCTATCTTTTGTTGCTTTGCATATAGGGCAGGTTTCTGGGGCGGATTCTCTTGCACATAAATACCCACATACTTTACATCTCCAAACTGGTTGAGATAGGGAAGTATATGCTTTCACTGCGTTTTCTTGTTGTTTGTTTCTTTCGCTTTCTGGTAGTCTTCTTTCTGGTATTGAATGGGCTTTTATTTCTCCTAAAATAACTTTTTTTGAAACATAAAGGGCACAATAACAAGCCCCAAATTCGTTTAAGTCGGCATCGCGATAATCACACGGACAAATAATATCTAAATCTTTTTGTTTATTCATTGTTGACAGACGGCAAGGACAATTCCAATAGCCATATCTTTTTTCATTAACAAGCAAACTTTCAACTAGTCCTTTTGTGAATTCTGTATCTGGATTTAATTGGTAGCCAGTAGAAATTGCTTCTTTGTTCAATCTTTCAAATAACTTATCTATTTCTTCTTGAACAATTTCAATGCGCGGTTTCATTTAGAAAACTTCTTTCTGATTATTTCTTCATCAAAACCCATATGAAACATTTTATTGTCAATTATGATAAGTGGAAAAGATGGATTTGTTGAAAACTTATCCATTTCCTTGGTGGCTTTTTCATCTTCGGCCTCTTCCAATAAATCTACATCTTCATAAGAATATGCCACACCAATTTCTTTTAAGAGGGCTTTTGTTTTCTTGCACCATATGCATGTACTTAAGGTATAAAGCATAACTTTGCCCATTTCTTTGCCTTTAATATGTATCATATAACACCTCCATATGTGTGAATATAGTATAAACCCATATATGGCAAAAAGCCAATAAATAATTACTCGAAAATTTTACTCTTGCAATTAAAGCAGGTATTATGTATCATTTGTTCCGTTGTTGGGGCAGTAGCTCAGTTGGGAGAGCGCGGCGTTCGCAACGCCGAGGCCGTCGGTTCGATCCCGATCTGCTCCACCAGTTGACGACGACTTCGGAAAGTAAAATATTTAAAAATCGGGATTAGAATATAGCAATTATAAACGGAGAGGTTTCCGAGTGGCTTAAGGAGCACGCCTGGAAAGCGTGTGAGGTGAAAGCCTCCGAGGGTTCGAATCCCTCCCTCTCCGCCAGACTTCGCTTCAATTTCATTGAAGCTTCGTCTGGCGAGCCAGCCTGGATTTTCAAAACTGGCTCGCCATTTGCATAATAAAGCGAAGGCTGTCCGCCAACTTGTCCGCTGAAGCGAAAGCGATAGCGAAAGCGGAGGCGCTACTGCGCGACGGCGGACCAACAGAGAATTAAAGTGGATGTATAGATAAAGACATGGCGAAGGCTGTCCGACAACTTACCCCCCCCAATTGACAATCGTATTTACACCTTATTTTATTTGTGTTATTATTGATTGTTATTCAATAGTCCTATTAAGGAGGAAGATTATAAATGACAATCAAAAATGAAATCATAATCCAATATTCAATAAAATATTATATATCCCTGAGTATGGTAAGTATTAATACATTCCATTATAATCAGAAAAACAAAAAATCCTTCTTGAAAGTTAAGAAATAATGAGAAAATACTCCCACTTTATTTTTGTCGTTGTGATAGCCATTTGTGTAGGATTATATTTTCGTTATTCTGAGACTGCTAAGTCATTTGTTTTTAACCAAGTACAAAAACACTCAACTGCTGAAGTACCTATGCAGGATATTGTCTTTGTTAATGATGACTTTTCTGTTGCCGATTATTCTGCTTTTATCACACGCATGAAAACCCTTGAAAATTCCGTAGCTCTTTTTCTTCCTCAACTATATAATATTAAAATTAATGAGCCCATGGATAGTGTTGATATCAATGAAATTAAAAAAACAAAAGATGATTACAGAAATATTGTATTTTCTTTAGCCGAGTCAAAAAATATTATCCCAGTGGCATTTATTGAAAGAGGTTCAAAACAATTAGCTCAAAATGATTTATCTGCTTATTCGTATTTTGATTCGAAAAATATCAAATTGAAGTTGACAGAATATGTTTCGGCACAAGAAATAACTAAGAAAGCTTGGTATATGATGAACGGAGCAAGTTTTTTTGAGGAGTATGATTTCTTACCATTTACAATACCAGTGTTAATGAAGTATAAAGATTCGGTTTTGGTTTGTGCTCCTGCAGAGGCAATAAGAAAATATTATAAATTTACTCGTGATAGGGTGACTTATACGGATGGTAGAATAAAAATAGGGGATGTGATTGATTTTCCTCTGTTGAAAAACGGGGATATTATTATACACAGGCTTAAAACAGAGCCAAAAGTTTATACTTTGAGTGAATTTATTAAGGCTGATAATCTCTCGATAAATGACAAAATTATTATTGCAAAAAATAAAGAAATATCCCAAGTCACTATGTATTCACTCGGGATAATGACAGCCAGTATTATGAAGGGCAAATATGTAGGATATAATCCGTTCGCGAACTATTTAGGGATTTTCATAATTTTAATAGCATTAATAGCTGCCTTTAGGTCGTTTAAGTTTTGGATCGGATTGCTTGTTCTTATTGTATCTGAAGGCATATTCTTCATAATAAGCGTGCTGTTTATGTCAAATAATAGTTACCTTGATTTGACACTTATGAGCGTTGTAAATCTGTTAGCTTTTATAACAATATATTACTTTAAGATAAGTAAGCTTATTATTGATAGGTATGTCAGGCTAAGTGGTCTTTCTCGGTTTATGCACCCAGATTCAGTAAAACAGTTTGTCTTAAAAAATAAAGATATACAAATGAAGAATAATTGGTTTAAAACCTTTGTCATGTATATGAACTTCGAAGAAGAAGAGAAGCCAAATGCGATAGAGCTTAAACAAACATTTGGGAAAGTGCGGGATTTGATATATATAAAACATAAAGATTTCATAATAAAAGGACACAATAATCGAGATATAGAGATAGTGATTCTTGAGGAAAGCAATAAAGCCAGAAATGTGATAGAAATAGCTCTTGAAATAAGAGCAGAGTTTTCTAAACTTAATTTTAATCTTATTTTGCATAATACAGAGGCGTATATTTTTGAAAATGGGAACGACCTCGGGATATTAGATAAAAATTATTCATTGTTGCGGGCTTCTGAAATTTTAGATAAGAAAAAATATATAGTGGTACCAGAAATAGATGTGAAAAAGTATATCAATTTAATAAAGTTTCAAAAAATTACAGGCAATGGGGCAACAGTGCTTTTTAATGTGACTGGGCTTAGGGAGGACCAAACAAATGAAAATTAAGATTCTTGGTTGTAATGGCGGGCAATTACCAGGAAAGAAACTAACTGCCTTTCTTTTGAATGGTGATTTACTTATTGACGCAGGAACAGTTGCCTTATCGGCTGATATGAAAGCACAAAGGGCAGTGAAAAACATATTGCTATCGCATGCACATCTTGATCATATTGGAGCAATGCCATTTTATGCTGTAAATATAAGCAATTATAAAAATGAGAGTGTAAAAATATTTGGCTCACAACATACAATCAATGCTGTGCAACAGCATCTCATGAACGGTGTGACTTGGCCTGATTATTCTAAAATTAATAATCCAAGTATAAAGCCGGTATTTAAGTACTCTATTATTGAACAAAATAAATGGACGGTGATAGGTGGCTATAAAGTCATGGCAATACCTGTTAATCACACAATTCCCACCATAGGTTTTCTTATAGGTAAAGGTACTGAATATATACTATATAGCGGAGATACAAAAGCTACAGATGAGTTATGGGTTGAAGCAAAAAAACTTGGAAAAAAATTGAAAGCGGCTTTTATTGAAGTTACTTTTCCTGATAGCCTTCAATTTTTAGCAGAAAAAACATGTCATCTTACGCCGAAAACTCTTGAAAATCAGTTGAAGAAAATGCTTCCGATTGTCCCAAAAATATATGCATATCATTTGAAACCACAGCATCAAAAAGAAATTATTAAAGACCTGAAAAAAATCAAACATTCCAAGATAACAGTTCTTGAAAATGATTTAACTTATAAAATTTAATACTATCGGAGTCGCGAGTGTATAAAATAAGAAATGCTACTAAAGGTGATCTTCATGGTATTATCGAAATAGAAAAAAAAGCTTTTCCCAAGCCGTGGAGTGAACAACATTTTGATTTTGAGTTTCAAAAAATGAAAACTGGTATGAATATATTTATTGTGGCAGAAGCTGAGGATACTGGTGCTATATTGGGCTATGCGGTAGGAAATGTGATAGTAGATTATATTCATATATTAAATATCGCAGTATCGGAAAAATACCGAAGTAAGGGCATAGGACAAGCATTATTAAAAGCCATTGAAAACGAAGCAATAGAAAACAAATTAGTTTCTTTAACATTAGAAGTAAGAGAAAAAAATCTTATAGCAGTTAGGTTATATGTTAAATCAGGTTTTGAATTGAAAGCATGTAGAGAAAAAGCATATGATGGGATAGATAGTGGGCTTATAATGTGGAAAAAGTTGTAACTATTGAAATTCAAATAAAACCTTCTCTCCTTATTTACAAACCCATATAATAGTGATAAAATTAGCAGTATTTTATGTGGTTGCTTTTATTGATAATAGAGTTATGTAGATATTATGAAAATTCTAATAAGGCAGGGAAAAGAGAGATTATGAACTTGTCTGTAATTGAAAAAATAGTAAAAAAAGCTTTAGAGACTATGTTGCTGGCAAGTATTTTTTTTATGCCACTAATATTTTTCACTCAAGCAAATGATCCGTTTTGGGTAGTGGAGAAGTTCTTTTTTAAGGTGGCAGTGATAATGTTGGTTTGCATCTTTCTGACTTATTGCCTTATAAAAAAACAATTTCCGTTGTTAAAGACACCTTACGATATTGCTTTTATTATATTTATTGTATTGAACTTTCTGGGTATATTTTCCGGAGTAAATGTATATGCCTGGAGCGATAGAGTATTTATTAACTTAGCTTATATTGTTATATATTATTTGGTTGGTTGGTCCCTTCTGGATGGAGGGACAAAAAACCTAAATAAGTTAATTTTTAGCGCTTTGGCTTCTGGTGTAATTATGGCAATTTATGGGCTTTTGCAGGCAGGGGGCATGGATTTTATGCCTTGGCGCACTACTTTCAATGGTAGGGCAGCTTCAACTCTTGGTAACCCTAATTTTCTTGCTGGACATATGGTTTTGTTAATACCTGTGGCTTATGCACTCGCAGCAGAACAGGGTAGCATGGTTCGCAAGGGACTTCTTTTTGTAACAGCCGCACTATTGACCGCTGCTTTATTTGCTTCACAAACACGAGGAGCTTATGTAGGATTTATAGTTTCTATAATAGTTTTATTTCTTCTTGTGGTTATTTTTTTAAAGGATGAGTTTAGAAAAAACAAAAAAGTGATTATGGTCTTAAGTTTGATAATGCTTGTTTTAATTGGAACATTTTTTTTAGTAAAAAAAGATGCTGTGCAGAGAATTGCAGATATAGTTTCATTGAAAGATGATTCGGCTCGCATTAGGGTGGATCTTTGGAAAAATACTTTGTATTTGATTAAAGATAATCCTTTATTAGGCACAGGTGCTGGTAACTTCTATATCAAATATCCTTTTTACCAGGCAAAAGCCTTAACTCCGCAGTATTTTAAAGATAGTGATTATTATAAATCTGGGCATGCACATAATGATTTTATACAATTTGCCGCGGAGTATGGAATATTAGGGGCAGGGACAATGTTTTTATTATTTGGTCTAATGTTTTATTCTTCTTTAAAGTATTTAAAGTATTCAGAAAAAAAAGGAATATTAGTGGCTGGAATAATAGCTGCTTTTGCAGGACTAATGGTACACGCTTTTTTTAATTTCCCATTTCAAATAATCCCAACGGCTGCATTATTTTATATGTTTGCGGCAATAGCCAGTTATAAACAGGGGAACTATTCTTTACAACAGGTGAAGCTTAACATTCCTGTGGTAATATTTATAATTGTATTATCGGTTTGTCTTATTGCTGAATCAGTTTTAGCTATAAGAGTCCTCGCGGCAGATACTTATTTAAGAAAAGCAAAGGAAAGCGAACATTTTAGTAAAATGTATGAGGCAGTAAGCAATGCTTCTATTGCGGCAGAGCTAAATCCGTGGAATGATGAAAACATATATTATTATGCACAAATTCTTGAAAAAACAGGAAATTACGAGAAATCATTTGACACATATAAAGCTGTATATGCTTTGAATCCAACGCACTGGGAAACTCTTAATGCGTTATTTAATTTTTATGCAATGAAAAATGATGAAAAAGGACGAATTGAAATATCAGATAAAATGTATAAGATATCACCTTATTCTGAAAAGGCGGCGAGTGTTAAGGGCTATACTCTATATGCTTCTGGGAAATTTGATGAAGCAGTAGAGATTTACAAAAAGGCCTTAACAGATAGAGGAGAATCGGCTTCGCTTTTAAGCCAGTTGGCAGCTTGTTATGGCGCACTCGGTAATGTGCAACAGACACTTATTTACTCTGATCGCGCTTTAGCTTTAGATCCTAAATTTATAGACGCATACTATAATAAAGCAGTGGCTTATTACAGAATGAAAAATATTAAAGCGGTCAGACAAAACTTAGCAAAGCTGTTGGAAGTAGCTCCTAACAATGATAGGGCAAAAGGGTTGCTCAAAGTGATAAATGGTGAAAAGAAATGAAAAATAGAATAGTGCTAAAAGGAGTGAAAAAGTGAGGATAGTCATTTTATCTCCAGTTTTTCCTTATCCCCCAGCAGATGGTGATAGAATAAGAATTTTTAACATTATTAAAGAGTTGAAAAGTATAGGCAAACACGAGCTTCATTTAGTAACTTTTTGTAAGGCAAATGAAGTAAATACAAAAAATGAATTGAAAAAATATTTTGACACCGTGAGCACTGTAGTTCTTGATGAGAAAAAAATCATAAAAGCCGCTGTTAATGGTATATTCTCGCAAGTGCCATTAAATGTTTCGTCTTATGAAAATGCCGAAATGAAAATTCTTGTAAAAAAAGTTGTAGAGAAACACTCACCTGATTTGATTTATGTCTATCGTTTAAGAATGGCGCAGTATGGAGCAGAATACACTATTCCAAAGGTTATTGACTATGTAGATTCTTTGGCGCTTTTCATGAAAAGAAGCGTTATTTTTGAAAAGCGTATACTGAAAAAGATATATTATGTTTTAGACAGTAGTAGAGTGGAGAAATATGAACGCAATGTGGCAAACGACTTTCAAAGTGTTTTTATTAACTCGGAAGAAGACGCACAATATCTTGATAATAAAAATATTATTACTGTACCAAACGGAGCCATGACTGCTACTAAGTCATCAAAGAAAAAAAAGAACAATGTTTTTACTGTTGGCTTCATGGGTAATATGCCGTATGGACCTAATCAGGAAGCAGTACAATTTTTTATAAATAAAGTTTGGAAGAAATATTTTATAAATGATAAAAATATTAAGTTGATAATAGCAGGAAATGGAGCTGAAAGGTTTAGCAAGCTCGTAAATGGTGGCAATGTGGAATTTAAAAAAAATGTTTTGAATGTAGAACAGGAAGTATTGTCATGGGATATGAGTGTGGTGCCTGTGCGTTATGGGGCAGGAAGACAGAATAAAATAATGGATAGTTGGGCGTGCAAGGTACCTGTAGTGGCAGCTCCATTTGCAGCAAAAGGCGTTTACGGCAAGGATGGTTATAATATTCTTATAGCGAAAAATGAAAATGAATATGCTCAAAAGATAAAACAGCTTATGTCAGACCCAGTATTTGGTAAAAAAATAGCGCTCAATGCGAAAAAAACACTTAAGAAGTATTTTGATTGGAAAAAGAGTGGAATGATTATCAATAAAGTTATTATTGAAGTGGCAAAACAAAAAACACAGAGGAAAAAATGAAAAAACAAATATGGATTGTATTGATAGCGATGATGTATTTATTTACTGCTTGTCAGACACTAAAAAAAGAACGCACTGTAAATGTGCCAAAAACAGTTAATGAGCAGACAAAAATGGAAAAATCCGCAAAAAAAGCTTATGAAAGTTCTGATTACACAGAAACCATAAGCCAATTGAAAGCGCTATTAAAAAAAGACCCTAAAAATCCTGTCTATTGGGGACAACTGGGAAGCTGTTATGCACAGCTAAACGAGTTTGATTATTCTATTTATGCTTATCAGAGTGCAATAAAACACGATCCGAGAAATGTTAAGGCCATGTATAATTTAAGCGTTGTGTATGCTGAAAAGGGAAGTTCACAAGATGCTAAAAACATACTTGATCGTGCTTTAAAGCTTGACCCAAAGAACCCACTTCTTCAAGCAAGCTTGGGAAATGTCTTAATAGATGAGCAGAACTATGATAAAGCCAAGGTCTTATATGAGCGTATAGTGAATGTAAAACCTGATTTTGATATTGGACATTTTAATTTGGGTGTTATTAATTATCAGGAAAGAAATTTGCCAGAAGCAGAGAAGAATTATTTGGAAGTGCTAAGAATAAATCCAAAGGATTTTGAAGCCAAACAAAATCTTTCTGCGATAAATATTTTAAAGCAGGATTATGTGACTGCTGTGAGGTATCTTAAGGAAGTTATAGATGCAAACCCGCCTGATGATATCACACTGGAGAATTCTTATTATAATCTCGGAGTAGCTTATTTAAGAATGAAAAGGTTTAAGGAATCGCTGAGTGCTTTTGAGACGGCTATCACCATAGAGCCCTGGGATATGGCGGCCTATGTCAATTGTGCAATATTATCAGAACAGTTAGGTCTAAAAGAGAAGGCGGTAAAATACTGGGAAAAATATGACCATTTGCTTCCTATCAATAAACGCAAAAAAGAAATGAAGAAAAGGATTGAAGATATGGGTGCAAAGTCAGATGATTTCGTTTCAGATGAAATACAGGCAGATGGTGAAACAAATACTGCTGAGGCCTCTGCTAAGACAAATGAAAATACAGATAGTCAGGCAATTAAGGCAGAAAAATAAGCAATGCGAAATAAAATATTACTGGTTTTTATTTTTTTGTTTTTTGGATTAGTTTTTGCGACTTATGAGGAAACCACAACACATGCCAGGCAGCTCATGGATAAAGGTCAGTATCTGCAAGCAACGGAATATCTTTTGCAAGCTGAGAAAAATGTACCAAAAACAAAAGCCATGGGTTTATATTTAGATTTAGGAATATGCTATCGGAAAATAAATAATTTTGATAAAGCAATTATATATTATAAGAAAGCGTCCAAACTCTCTCCAAAAATGTCAGATATAGATTACAATATAGGACTCGCGTATTATTACAAAGGCGAACTAAAAGAGGCGATAGGCTATTGCAAAAAGGCAATAAATTCATCTCCTAATTATGCTGAGGCATACGGGGCGCAGGCAATGGCATATAGAGATTTGGGGCTCACAGACAATGCCATAGAGATACTAAAAGAGGGCTTAAAACAAAATCCTAATTACCCGGGTGGCTATTGCATACTTGGTAGCTGTTTTTCAGACAAAGGTTGGCACACAAAAGCTATAGAAATGTACAAAAGGGCTATAATTTTAAGGCCTAATTATGCTTCGGCATATTATGATTTAGGGGTAGTTTATAATAAATTAACAATGTATTTAGAGGCAATAAAGGCATATAAAATGGCCATAAAAATAAATAATAATGATTCAGATGCATATTATAATCTTGGAATTAGTCAAATGAATCTGGGTAATTATAAGGAGGCCCAGAAGAGTTTTAAAAATGCTATAATAATAAAAAGTAATTATAAAAGTTCTTATGACCAATTAATAATATGTTTTGAAAAAAACAAAATGTCGATTGAAAAGAAAAAATGGGAAAAGATAAGGGCAGAAAAATTCGGCAAATAAAAGGTGCCCTTTAAGAATATTATGGACAAATTTTAAAAAAACTATATATTGATTATGGTTGTCAAATCTATGAATAAAAGGGTGATTCGATGCAGTATGCAGTGATAGGGATAGCTTCTTTCTTACTTGGGCTTTTACTCATTCCTCTTGCAATGAAATTAGCTTTTAAAGCTGGTATCATAGACAAGCCAAATACAAAACTTAAAATACATAAAAAGCCTGTTCCGTATTTAGGCGGAGTGGCTATCTATCTCGCTTTTGCAATACCAGTAATTGCTGCTAAAATCATAATGCATCAGGCACTATATGGAGTGGTTGGCATACTTGTAGGAGCGACCATTATGATGATTATGGGTTTGATAGATGATGTGAAAAATTTAAAGCCAGTTACCAAACTTGTGATTCAGCTTGCAGTCGCTATGATTATATTGAGAGTTAATATGAACATAAAGTTTATGGATAGTAATTTGTTAAATATGTTTATTACAGTTATTTGGATTGTTGGCGTTACTAATTCGATAAACTTAATAGATATTATGGACGGACTCGCAGGTGGTGTAACTGCAGTGGCTTCATTAGCATTTTTCGTGGTAGCTTTTCTTTCAGGTAGAATTAATGACATGATTCCAGCCATAGCGTTATTCGGAGCGCTTGTGGCATTTCTTTTTTATAATCGGTCCCCAGCCAAAATATATATGGGGGATGCAGGTTCTTTATTTTTGGGTTTTATGATGGCAGCATTGGCACTTAATGAAAGCTATTCGAGAAATAATATAATTGCAGTTTTAAGTCCTATTGTTATTTTAGGGGTTCCTATATTTGAAACTTTAATGCTCATTGTAATAAGGTTTAGTAAAGGGGTGCTTCCTATATATGGTACTAATGATCATCTCGCACAGAGATTAGTTATGATTGGTCTGACAAAACAGCAAGCAGTACTTTTTTTGATTGCTTTAACTTTAATTCTATCGGTTATGGCTGTTATTAGTACTCTTTTGTCTATGAGTGGAGCACTTGTTCTTTATCTTTTTATTACTGTGGCAGCACTTATGTTTGTTGTATTATTAATGGCTGTGGATATGAAAGATTATCATAAGGTGCATAATAAAAAAAAGTAGGGTGCTGTGAAAACAATAATTATTGGAGCAGGGTTCGCGGGCTTGTCAGCGGGGCATAAATTAAAAAAAGATTTTCTCATACTTGAAAAAAATGAAAGACCTGGCGGTTTGTGTCGTACTGATATAGTTGCCGGCTTTACTTTTGATTATACGGGACATTTTTTACATCTGCGCAAACCTGAAACAAAAAAATTCATATTAGCAAACTGCAAAGTCCCATTAAAAGCTATAACAAGAAAAGCTTCCATATATAGTAATGGTGTTTATACTGGTTATCCTTATCAAGTTAACAGCTTTGGCCTTCCCGCAAAAATAGGTTCGGAAAATGTTGCTGGTTTTTTAAAAGCAAAATTACTTAATAAAGTATCACATGTTAATTTCAAACAATGGGTATTAACTGCTTTAGGTGAAGGAATTGCTAAGAACTTTATGTTTCCTTATAATTTAAAACTCTTTAAATTTCCACTGGATATGTTGTCTGTGAATTGGATGGGTAGGTTTGTTCCATCTCCAGACATTGATGAAGTAATGAAAGGTATTTTGCCTAAGGCTCAGAAAGATATGGGATATAATGTGAATTTCTACTATCCAGAAAAAGGTGGTATTGAAAGTGTAATAAAAGGGATATACAATAAAATTCAGGAAAAAGTGCGGCTTAATACCACAGTTAAAAAAATAGATTTGACAAAAAAAATTGTATTTTTACAAGGCGGGAAACAGGAACAATATACTTCTCTTATTTCCACACTACCACTTAAGGAGCTTACACAAATAACAGGTGATAGGGAACTAATAACTCTTGGAAATAAGCTTAAGGGAGTTTCTGTGTATTCTCTCAACCTTGGATTTAAGTCAAAAATACCAATAAATAAGCATTGGGTTTATGTGCCAGAAAGTAAATATCCATTTTATAGAATAGGATTTCCATCAGAGGTAATGAAGTCCTCGGCTCCTGAAGGTCTTAGCTCAGTATTTACAGAAGTTTCATATAATACTGAAGTTCCAAAAGGAATAGATGCAAAGATAATAAAGGGATTAATAAATATGGGTATAATAAAGAGTAAAAATGATATAGTTGTAAAACATGCTATGATATTAAAAAATGCCTATGTGATATATGATAATAAAAGGGATGAACTTGTTTCACAAATTAGGAAAAAATTAGAAACCTACGGAGTATATACAGCAGGCAGGTGGGGGAACTGGGAATATAGTTCTATGGAAGATGCAATTCTTGAAGGTTTTGCAATAGCAGAGCAGGTTAAGAAAAATGCGAATTAAAATCGAGGTAAAATGAAAAAAAATATTGCCATTATAATAACCAAACTGGAGTTAGGCGGAGCGCAGAAAGTTGTGCTTGAGCTTGTTGCAGGGTTGGATAAGAAAAAATTTAATGTGCACCTTTTATGTGGGCCTGAAGGTAGGCTCGACATAGAAGCAAATAAAATAAAAGATATTGAACTTGTTTATATTGAGGAGCTTTGCACATCCATAAAACTTGTTTCGGATTTGGTAGCGTATTTGAAGATTATTTCATATCTTGAAAAAAATAAGATTGATATTGTTCACACGCATTCTTCAAAAGCTGGTTTCTTAGGTCGGCTTGCAGCAATAGCGGCTAAGAACAAGCCAGTGATAGTTCACACAGTACATGGTTTCCCATTTCACGAGTATCAAAACCCAATAGTCCATTTATTTTATGTATTGTTGGAAAAATTTGTTGGCACTTTCACAAAAAAACTTATTGCAGTTGGTTCGGATATTGTTGAATATGGTATTAAAAACGGAGTAGGAAACATAGAAAAGTATGAAGTGATTAGGGCGGCAATTGATGTAGCCTCTTTTAAAAATGCTAAAGTTGACAAGAAAAAATACATTGAAAAGTTTGGCTTAAAAGTTGGCGTTTTTACAGTTGGTATGATTGGTAATATGAAAAAACAAAAAAATCCTTTTGGCTTTATTGAAATAGCAAGGCTTGCACTTGAAAAAAACAGGAAATTACAATTTCTATTTGCTGGCGATGGACCTCTGATGGGAAAAATGCAGAAAAGAGTAATTAAATACAACCTTGAAAATAAAATTAAATTAGTTGGTTGGATAAATGAACCAGAGCTATTTTTAAAAAGTATTGATGTATTCCTTTTAACTTCTCTCTGGGAAGGTCTGCCTTGTACTTTGGTACAGGCAGCGGCAACAGGCGTTCCGTCAATTGCCAGTGGCATAGGTGGTAATAGGGAGTTTATCAAACTTGCTTCCTCTGGAACGCTATATTCGCCGTTTGATTATTCTTCGGCAGCAGATACAGTGATAAAAGTAGCAGAAAAAAAAGCCAAAACAAATATTGAAGTGTCAGTTCTAAAGGATTTTGATATTAAGTATATGGTCAAGCAGCATGAAAATCTTTATCTTACAAACACAAATATGAAAAAGAAGCATTAAGTATAAAATCAACTTCACTTTTTTTGAGTCGTGTGGTATATTCTATAAAATGAATAAAAGGAGGATTAAATGAAGAAAATTTTAATTGCTTTTGTTGTATTAACACTTGCTCTTGGTTCATCAGTAGTTTTATTTGGCGGAGTAACTGATAAAGTAGAAAAACTTATTGCGTCAAATCAGACAAACTTTGAGAGAAGTTATGCCCCAAGGGATATGAGACCAAACCAGCTTTCAATAAAGTTTGGACCACCTTTAGCTTTAGGATTGGGGTATTCATACAATCTCAATTCTGTGTTTGCTATTGAAGTAGGCGCAGGTTCTACAATACCTGGTTTTACTGCGGGAATGGGGCTTACGGCGTATTTAATGCCAACAATCATTGCTCCTTATCTAACAGCAGGTATTGATTATTACGGCAATTTCACACAGAATCTTATAGGTTTCAATATTGGTGCAGGCGTAGATGTAGCGCTTGATAATGGCTTTGGTGTTAATTTAGGAATAGATTGGGTAAAATCAATTTCAAGCGCTGGAGCAGCTTTCCAAAATTTGGTGTATAATAGTGATAGTATTAGTTGGTTTAGTGCCTCAGGCGGATTAAATTACAGATTTAAGTAAAAATAAAATATGAATAAGGAGGATTAGATGAAAAAGTTAATAGCGGTATTAGCTCTTCTTGCAGTCGCGATAATTTTCGCGTCTTGCGCAGGAACTACTGTTCAAAGAGTTGCAACAGACACAGTAACAGATTTATCAGGCAGATGGAATGATACTGATTCACAGCTTGTGTCCGAACAGATGGTGAAAGAAATGCTTGAGAGACCTTGGTTACGCAGGTTCTTAAAAGAAAAAGGCGTGGAACCGAGAGTGATCGTTGGAACTATAGTAAATAAAACAGACGAGCACATAGAAATAGATACATTTAGAAAAGATATAGAAAACCAACTTACAAACTCTGGTGATGTTAAGTTTGTAGCTTCTAAGGCAGAGAGAGAAGAGATTAGGGATGAAAGAGCTGATATGCAGGATTATGCTTCTGCTAAAACTAAAAAGAGTTTCCAAAAGGAAATAGCAGCTGACTATATGCTTAAGGGAGTTTTGACTTCCATAGTGGATCAAATTTCTGGAAAGAAAGCTATTTTTTATGAAATTGATCTCGAACTTTGGAATACAGAAACAAATGAAAAGGAATGGGTAGGACAAAAGAAAATTAAGAAGATTATTGATAAGCCAGGTATGGGCTTTTAATTAGGGCTGAAATACAAAAGGACGGGCGAAAAGCCCGTCCTTTTTTTTTTAAAAATATTTTTTTTAAAAAGCGAATATAGGAACTGCCTTTTTTTGTTTTTCTTTTAACTGAAGCTGTATTGATTGCTCTCGTACGGTGCCATTAGCCATATTTAGCTTAAGTTTTACTTCATACCTTCCAGGAACTAACTGCATTTTAATTATATGAAAGCGAGCAGGCAATGTTCTCCAACTACGCGTGTCAGCCTGTTCTGAAGCTAAATTATATACATCCATTGCAAGGTCGAGCCAACTATTCTTTACATTGGTGCTTATACTTTCTTTGGCTAAATATTTGGCAGTAGCTCTTGCGATTGCCTTAAGGGAAATCAAAGCATTTTTTTCTTCAAGATTTTTTATTGCCATAGTGTTTATGTCCTCGGCAATAAAGGAACGAAATTGCCTTCCGTTAATATCTGCAGTTACTGTATTTACTGCGTAATTGCGGGTTACGAATATAGGAAAAGCTACTTTTATTATTGTGTTTTTCTTAGTCTTTTCATTATAAACGGAAGTATTGACGAAATTATTGATTTTATAAGGTGCCATTCCATCATAAATAATTATCAATACTTCCCCAGCAGTATTTAGTTCACTTTGTTTTATGTAAGAAATATTTGGAAAAGTATTTTTGTAATTAGCGTAATCGTCAGTGAAATTAAGAGCTTCTGAAACTCTCAATAGGTCGCGTTTGAGTTCATTAGGAACTTGTGTCCCATAAAGTCCACCATAATCAAGATAGGCCTTGTATGATTTTTTATAATCTATGTAAGCATCATTTAAATTATTTTCTGCTTCGTATGAAAAGGCCGATAGATATCTTGCAAAGGCATCATCTTTGTATTTGTTTTTTCCTTCATATCGGTCTGACAGTAAGTTCAGTCTGTTATTGACTTTTCTGGCCTCTACGCGAGCACCTTCATAGTCATTAAGATACATGTAGTTTAGAGCTTTTATTGTATTTACCATAACTTGTTCAAAATCTTCTCCTTCGTAGGGCAGGTTCATGTCATTGGATAAAAAGGAGCTGAGCTCTTTTGTAGCACTTTTTGTATATAGAGAATCAATAGTTTCTTCGGCTTTATCCAGATTGGTTGCACTTGCCTTATAGTCACCGAGCATTTGAAGAAGGGAACCCTTGTCAAAATAGTAAAGCAATTCGTGCATGCCTTCATATTGTTTTTTCTCAGTTTCTACTATATCGGCAGCTGCTTTGTAATTCCCAGAAATAATAAATGGGTCAAGCTTTGCATAAAAATTAAGTGGGGCACAGCCAAAAGAAATAGCGAAAGGAAGGAGCAAGATAAGCAGAAACCTTTTATTCATTTATTTTTCCTTTTAAAAAAACAAAGCCGCTGTTTAAGCGGCTTTTGTATTTTTTTTCGTATGTTATTTTTCCTGAGTTGGTTCAGGAAGCGGTTTACCGCTTATTAGTTGAATTTTGCCTTTCAGTCTGGTTTTGTATCTTTCAATATCTTTATCGCACTTTTTCAAATCAAACTTATGCTTCATTATGTAATCTTTATTATCTTTTTGGTATTTTAAGGAATAAATTATTTTATCTAAAGTTTTGCTCTTAGTTTCTATGTATCCTTTAATCTTTTTATAAGTGATAAGATCCTCAGCAGATGCTGTTTTGTATAGTGTAAGCCATAAAAGCAACTCATCCATAACTACTCTGGCTTCGTAGATTTCTTCTTTTGGCTCATAGTAAAGCACTTCTGTGGTGGTTGTATTTTCTTCAACAAGTTTAGGGCTGTTTCTATCTTTTATTAAGCTTCCCTGATTATTAGTTTTATAAGTTGAGCTTACCACTTCCTGTCTTACTGCTTTTATGCCGTCATCAACAAGCTTGGAAACTTCTGCTGATTTGCCCAGTATTTTTGGAACAAATTGATTTTCCTCAGTGTTCTCGGGGATGTAAGCAAAGATTGATGAAAAGATAAGCATAAATAATGCGGTGATTAAAATTTTTGAAAGCTTCATTTCCGCCTCCTTAAAGATTTTATTTTTTTGATAAATACTATTATTTTAATTACCTTATTTTCATATAAAAGCATAATATAAAAGAAGTGTTTAGTCAAGGAAAGAAGAAAGAGCTCTTGAATAAATGTTATTATTAGTAAGCATTCTTATCAACCCTATAATTAGAAGCTCAAAGAGCGCGGTTTTATTATATTGCCAAAGGCTCTAAAATATGTAAAAATACCTTGATTTTGTATTGTAAAACTCTACACACATAACTTAAGGAGACCATATAAGTATGGAAAAAAAAGATACATCCATAAAGTTGCCAAAAACAGACTTCCCCATGAAGGGAAATCTAAATCAGCGTGAGCCTGAAATGTTCAAAAAGTGGGAAGAGGATAAATTATATGAGACCATGCTCAAAAAACGCGAAGGCGCGCAGAAATATATACTGCACGATGGACCACCTTATGCCAATGGTAATATACATATGGGACATACTTTAAATAAAGTTCTAAAAGATATTATTGTTCGTTATAAAAATTTTAAAGGATTTTATGCACCTTATGTTCCAGGTTGGGATTGTCATGGTATGCCTATAGAACATAAAGTTATGGAAAATTTAGGTTCAAAAGCAGCCACAATGACTAAAGCTGAAATCAGGTCACACTGTACTGTTTACGCAATGAAATATGTAAAACTCCAAATGGAACAATTCAAGAGACTCGGAATTATTGGCGAGTGGGACAAGCCTTATCTTACATTAAATAAATCCTATGAAGATAAAATGGTAGATATATTTTGGGAAATGTACCGCAAGGGAATGATATACAGAGGATTAAAACCAGTTTATTGGTGCTACAAATGTGAAACAGCACTTGCCGAAGCAGAAGTAGAATATCACGACCATTCAACTCCTTCGGTTTATGTGAAGTTTAAAATAAAAAATGATTCGGAATCCAAAGGTAAGCCAGGAACGGATGCTAATATAGTGATATGGACCACCACTCCGTGGACTTTACCTGCAAATGTGGCAGTAGCGGTTCATCCAGATTTTGAATATTTGCTTTTTGAAGCTGCTGGAGTAAAATATATTACTGCCAAAGAACTTGTAAAAACATTTGTGGAAAAAGCAGGTTTGACAGATATAAAAGAAATTAAAACTTACAAAGGTAGTGAGTTAGAGTTTATAAAGTGCAGCCATCCATTTATAGATAGAGAAGCTCTTGTGATAAATGCTGATTATGTAACACTTGAAACAGGTACAGGTTGTGTGCACATAGCACCTGGCCACGGTCACGAAGATTATGTATCAAGCTTGAAGTATAAACTTCCTATTTTAAATCCTGTGGATAATAGAGGGCGCTTTACTGAAGAGTTTGAACCATTAAAAGGTGAAAACGTTTTTGCGGCAAATCCAAAAGTAGTTGAAATATTAAGAGCTAACGGTGCTTTAATGGCTGAGGAAAAAATAAATCATTCATATCCACATTGCTGGCGTTGTAAGAGTCCTATTATATTCCGTGCCACTAATCAGTGGTTTATTTCTATGGAAAAAAACAATTTTAGGCAGCAGGCAATAGAGGCAGTAAAAACAGTAAAATGGCTTAATGATTGGGGCGAAAGTAGAATAACTAAAATGATAGAAAGCAGGCCTGATTGGTGTATTTCCAGGCAAAGGTCATGGGGCGTTCCTATCTTTGTTTTTTCTTGTACTGATTGTGGTGAGTCCATAGTGACTCAGGAAACTATTGATAAAATACATGTATTAATAAAACAATTTGGTAGTGATGGTTGGTACACTCATACAGTCCAGGAAATACTTGGAGATATGAAGTGTCCAAAATGTAATGGCACAAAGCTTGAAAAAGAAAATGATATATTTGATGTATGGTTTGATTCTGGAGCATCCAGTTTTTCTGTTTTAGAAAATTATGAAGAGCTTGGTTGGCCAGCTGATTTATACATAGAAGGTTCTGACCAGTATAGAGGTTGGTTTCAGTCTTCACTGCTTACAGCAGTAGGCGTGAAAGGCAAAGCTCCCTTTAAGTCAGTCATAAGTCACGGTTGGATACTTGATGGACAGGGTAAGGCCATGCACAAATCTCTCGGCAATGTTATTGATCCGCTTGACTTGATAAAAAAAGGCGGAGCAGATGTTCTGCGTTTATGGGTGGCATCAGAAGATTTTAAAACAGATCAACCTATTTCGGAAGAAATTATGGCACGCGTAACTGATTCCTACAGAAGAATCAGGAATACTTTTAGATTTATGCTCGGCGCTGTTGAAGATTACAAACAAACAGATGAAGTACCTTTTGAAAAAATGTTAAAGTTTGACCAATATGCTCTTCATAGACTCGCAGAACTTGAAACGAGTGTGGAAAAATATTATGAAAGTTATGAACTATATAAAGTTTACAGGGAATATATGCAGTTTTGTTCTACTTTCCTTTCTTCTTTTTATTTTGATGTGCTTAAAGATAGATTATATACTTTCAAACAAGATTCTTTGGGTAGAAGAAGCGGCCAGACCGTAGTATATAAAATGTTGAAAAATCTTATTAAAATGATTGCACCAGTGTTGGCTTATACAGCGGATGAAGCATGGCAGTTCATACCAGAAGGTTTAAAAAAAGAAAAACATGTGCAGTGGGAATTATGGGATGAACCAAAAGAACAGAAACTTTCAGGAGTGGATTCTGTGGACTGGGATGTCATAGGGACAGTGCGTGATATAGCTTTAAAAGAAATAGAAAAGAAAAGAGCGGCTGGCGAAATAAAACATCCATACGAGTCGGCGATTACAATAAAATATTCGTCAAAGACACTTCATGAAATATTTAAAAAATATCAACACGAGTTAGAGCCAGTGTTTATAGTTTCAAAAATCCATTATATGCCTTTTGATTTAAAAGAAGGTGATATAGAAGCTGGCTTATCTGTAGAAGCAGGTAAAGCAGAAGGTGTAAAGTGCGGCAGATGCTGGCGTTTTGTAGATGATGTAGGTAAAAATGAGGATTATCCAGAACTTTGTGGTCGTTGTGTGGACAATCTGTAGGCAAAATATTTGATTTTAGAATTTAAACCGATGAAATTGGGAGGACTGCATGGCAAAAATAAAAAATAAAAAAGATATTAAAGAAAGAGCTAAAAGGTCTTCGGTTGAAAAATTATCAGATATATTTGAGGCTGGAAATATTGAGGCATTTATTGAAGCTCGTAAGCAGCCATTTAAGTTACTTTATTGGAATTTTATTATTGGGCTTTCCAGAGGCATAGGTTTTCTTTTAGGTGCGACTGTTGTAGGGGCATTGTTAGTTGCTCTATTAAAACATACTCTTCACAAACTTGGTGGGGCACCTTGGATAGGCGAACAGTTGGCACAGATATATCATTTTATGGGCGAAAGTATAACTGACACTGCCAAAACAATAGGACATTAGATAAATACAGGAGAACATATGATACCGCAGTTCTTTTTAACAGCTGGTTTTGTAATAGTTGTTGACCAGCTTGTGAAAGTCTTTATTAAAACCCACATAAAACTTTATGAAACTATTAAAGTAATTCCGGACATATTTAATATAACATATATTGAAAACTACGGAATTGCTTTTGGTTTAACAGGTCAGGGAGAAAATCAGCTTAAAAGATGGATTTTGTGTGGGATAATTTTTGTGGCTATTATTGCTATAATATTTTATTGGATTAAAAATACACATAAGACCTTTCTTTTTAATTTTTCTTTGGGTTTAATAACAGGAGGCGCTGCTGGCAATTTGATAGACAGGACACTTCGTGGCAGTGTGATTGATTTTATTGAAGTGGGATTCAAGCAGTTGTCTTGGCCAGTTTTCAATATCGCAGATTCTGCTGTTTCGGTAGGTGTTTTTCTTTTCGTTATATATTTGATAATTACAAAAGAACAAGTAGAGGAAAAATAAAATGCATCCAATACTCTTTACGATAGGCACTCTTGAGATTAGAGTTTATGGGGTACTGACAGCTATTGCTTTTATGACAGGTATATATTTAAGCTCCATACTTGCTAAAAAAAGAAGCATTAACCCTGACATTATACTTGATCTTGGTCTTGTTATTATTATTTGTTCTATAATCGGGGCAAGGGCACTTTATGTGATTGTCTGGTGGAAATATTTTGCCGTCCACTTAGCAGAAATATTTAAGGTTTGGGAAGGCGGACTTGTTTTTTATGGTGGTTTAATAGGTGGTTTTATAGGTGCCATAGCGTGGGGAAGATACAAACAATTACCAGCATTTAAAATAGCGGATATTATGATGCCTTTTCTGGCACTTGCACATGCTATAGGCAGGATAGGATGTTACTATAATGCTTGCTGTTACGGTGCAATAAATGAGAATTATGGAGTTATCTTTCCAGGTATTGGGGACCATTTAAAACATCTACCAACACAACTTTATGAGTCAGCACTTAATTTTCTAAATTTTATTGTGTTGATTTTATTTTTTAGAAATAAAAAAAGAAAAACAGGGGATGTGCTTTTCTTATATTCATTTAATTACGGAGTTATACGCCTGATAATAGAAATGTTTCGCGGAGACCCAGAGAGAGGGACTTTTTTAAGTATTTCTACTTCTTCATTTATTAGTATTTTTCTTATCGCTGTAGGAATAATTGGATTTATATATTTGAGATTGAAAAAACAAAAGACCGTATAAAAAAATTAAGTGGGAAAAATGGAAAAAAAAGAATTAAGGGTTGACTTAACGAGCAAGCAAAGAATAGACACATATATGCGCGATATGACTGAATTATCCCGTGGACAAATACAAAAGCTCGTGGAAACAGCCCAAGTTTTTTTGAACCAAAAAGTTGTAAAGGCATATAGCCAAATGGTTAGGCAAGGCGATTTGATAGAATATATTGAAGAGTTTTTGGAAGAAAAACCTCCTGAGCATAATGACATACCTTTGGATATTATCCATGAAGATAAAGATATTCTTGTTATAAACAAACAGGCAGGTCTTGTGGTTCATCCAGCTCCAGGGCATAAAGATGGAACTCTGGTTAATGCGATTATAGGTAAGCATGTGAATCCAAAAAATTTTACTGGAGATGCCAAAAGGTTCGGTGTGGTACATAGGTTAGACAAAGATACTTCTGGAATTATGGTTATAGCCAAACACGATAAGGCATCAATAGCTTTAGTGAAAATGTTTAAGGCCAGAGAGCTTGAAAAAAACTACAAAGTTATAGTGCATGGAGTTTTAGCACAAGAGGGCAAGGTAGAGACATTTATAAACAGGGATACAAATGACAGAAAAAAGTTTACTGCAAAATTAATGCACGGTAAAGAAGCGCTGACTTTATATTATCCTGAAGAAACCTTTTCAAATTCAACCTTGCTTAAAGTAAAAATATTGACTGGGAGAACTCATCAGATAAGAGTGCACATGCAATATATTAAACATTGCGTGGTAGGTGACTCAGTTTATGGTGACAAAAAGAAAGATTTAGCTATGGTTGCTTATTGCGGATATGAGGCAGATAAAATAAATGATATTCTTCCAAGACAAATGTTACACGCATATAACCTTAAGTTCATACATCCTGTGACAGGTAAAAAAATGGATTTCACCGCACCTTTGCCTCAAGATTTTATGAAAGCATTAAAAATGCTAAGGAAAAAAAGGTAATATAGTGAGGATTGAGTTAGTTTCTTGTAATTGTTTTGCGTCAAGAGTTATGGTATCATAAGCCCATGAATACAAAATCAAATCTATTTACTAAATACTTCAATCTGTATTTTTATATGCTTGTCTTTTTCTTACCGCTAACTTTTATTCAAAAATGTGAGGATGCGTACTATCTTCCTAAATTCATTTTATTGGCAGGCGCTATACAATTTATGATTCCTGTTTTATTTAACCTTAAATATTTAAAATTACATTTGCCTGATTATGTTACCTTTATTTTTATGTTCTTAATTACTATTAGTGCAGTATTATCAGCATATAAAATACAGGCTCTAATGCGTTGGATGGAGTGGTTCGGCGTTTTGGCTGTATTTTTATACGCAAAACATTTTCTAAGACCGAAGGAAATAAAGCGCGTTGTTATTTTGATCATGGTTTCTTCTTTTCTTGTGGCTTTGTATGCTTTGTTACAGGTCATGCACTTTGATATGGGTGGCTGGATTACAAATTTCTCAGGCCGTTCATTTTCTTCACTTGGAAACCCTGATTTTCTTGGTGGCTTTCTTGTTTTAACCGTACCTATGGTGGTATGTTTTAATCAAGAAAACGGCAGAAATATAACATCAGTTTTTCTGTTTTTCTTTTTATCGCTCACTATATTTTTTAGTCAAACAAGAAGTTCAATTGTTGCTTATACTGTGATTCTCGTCCTGCTTCTATTCTTGTTTTGGAAATATTTTAAAACGAATTATGGGTATATATTATTGGGGTTATTGCTATCTTTCATTATTATTGTAGTTACAGGAAGTGGGCAAAGTATCATACAAAGGTTCACGAGCGCAAGCTTGGCTGCCAATGTAGATTTACATGGCAGGTTTGACATGTGGCAGACTGGTCTAAAAATGTTTAGCCATAATTTTTGGACAGGAACTGGCTTAGCAAGTATAAAAAATGTTTATTGTCAGTATGCAAAAGCAGGTCCTTATTTAGAGACAGACCATTTGCATAATGATTTTATAGAAATAGCTGCAGAAAGCGGAGTTTTTGTTTGGCTTGCTTTTATGACTTTTCTTATTTCGGTTTTTTATGCATTAATCAGAAAAAAAGAAACTCTCGCGTTTATTGCTATTATAGCTTTTACAGGAATGTGCGTGCAGGCATTCTTTAATTTTCCTTTTTTTGTACTTGATACCAAACTTTATTTTTTTATTATTATGGGGATTGCTTTAGCTGAATGGCAACAGCTTAAGGTAGGACGGTTTCAAATAGCAGCTATTATAGGAATTGCTTTATTAACATTTGTGACTTCATTAAGGATTCTGGCTGGCAGTATATATTTAAATGCGGGTATTAATAATGTTATCTCGAATAATAAGCCGGCTGCGGTTTATGCTCTTGAAAAAGCAGAACAACTTTATTACGATGAAAAACCGTTATCATATTTTGTTCCATTATTAAATAGCTTAGGAAGAATAAAGGAAGCTGATATATATTCAAAAAAATATATGTTAAGTGCGACATGCGCGAAAAACGGTTATTTGCAATATTCCATAAATATGGCAGAAGGTAAAAATTATCAAGAGGCACTAATTAGTTTAGATAAGTTCCTCGTAATGTCTCCTGTGGATAAGGATGTTTTATCAAATAAGGGGAAAATATTATATATGGCAGGAAATCACAAAGAGGCCTTAAATATATATAGGCAACTGGTTGTTTTATATCCTAAGGATGAAACAGTTCATAATAATCTTTACGGTATTTATTTTAATGCTAAAATGAATAAAGAGGCAGAGAAAGAAAAAAATAGATGGGAAAAAAAATAATATGATTTCAAAAAAATTAAAAAATATTGTTATTGAAATATTTCATGGCGATATTACAAAAGCAGCCGCAGACATACTTGTCAATGCTGCTAATAATTCTTTGTATATGGGTTCTGGTGTGGCTGGTGCTTTGAAAATGGCAGGAGGACAGGAAATAGAAAAAGAGGCAATAGCAAAAGGTCCTATACAAGTAGGTTGGGCTGTGGAAACAACAGCAGGTACTTTAAATGCTCGGTATGTTATTCACGCGGCCGTTATGGGAACAGATTTAAAAACTAATGTTAAAAATATTGGTGTGGCTACTTGGAATGCGCTTGCGCTCGCAGAAAAATTAAAAATGGGTTCAATAGCTTTTCCTGCTTTAGGAACTGGGGTAGGAAACTTTCCTATTGATTCAAGCGCTCAACTCATGTTTGCAATTATTGAAAAGTTTGATGAGGCAGGACCACGGCATATAAAAAGGGTGGTGTTTGTTTTATACACGCAAAAAGCGTATGATGAGTACGAAAAAGTGTTTAGATTATTTTAATAATAAGGTTTTATCATAAGAAAATCATATATTGCCATTTAAAACAAAGGATTTATTGATTTGAACCATAAAACTTAGAGTTTTGGGTCTTTTTATGGCTAATACAAAAATGTCCTTGATTTATAGCAGTCATTATGATATAGTTTACTTGTAAATAATAGACCCAAGAGACACTTACGAGAGTATGGAAAAAAGTAAAGCGGGGCAGAAATTCGTCTCGCTTTTTGATTTTTATAGTATGAAGGGGAATTATGACAGATATGCATTCAGTTTTAGACAAAATAGAGGCGGTAATTAAGCCTTTTATAGAAGAGCGGCACTTGGAACTGGTGGATTTAGAAATAGCCGGCGCTAATTATTTGCGCATACGCATAGGAAAGCTCGAGGGCGACATGTTATTAGATGATATCGCTGATGTTTCACGAAAAATTGAAGAGCTGCTTGATATGTCGGATGTAATTCAGGACAAATATGTTCTTGAAGTTTCGTCTCCAGGCATAGATAGACCTTTAAAAAAGAAAGAAGACTTTATAAGGTTCGCTGGAAAAAAAGTAAGGGTAATAACGAGAGAGAAAATAAACGGCACGCATCTTTTCACAGGTAAACTAATTGGAATGAAAGAAGAAAAAGTACTTATAGAAGAAAATCAAATAGTTACAGAAATTGCCTTTGATATTATAAAAAAGGCTAACATAGATGTGGAAGATAACTTAGAAAAAAAAGCTGAAGAGGGTGACAACCATGAGTAATGAAATCTTACAAATTTTTCAACAAGTAGAAAGACAGAAGAACATACCAGAGGGTGAGCTATTAAAGGCCTTTGAAAGAGGTATAACCTCTGCTGCAAGAAAAGTGTATGGTGGCAAACCAGAAATTAGAGTTGATTTAGACGGCGGTGAAATGCATTTTCACTGGAAAAAGACAGTTACTGAAAAAGTTGAAAATGAATATGTGGAAATAAACTTAAGTGATGCACAGAAGATAAATCCAGAGATAAAGCTTGGTGAAGTTATTGAAGTTCTTTTTTATCCAAAGGAATTTGGCAGAATTGCGGCACAAACAACTAAACAAGTTATAACTCAAAAAATAAGAGAAGTTGAAAAGGAACAAATATATCAAGAGTATAAAGAAAAAGAAGGAGATATAATTACGGGTGTTGTGCATGCTGTAGAAAATGGCAACTATGTTGTAGATATGGGCGCTATAGAAGGTCTGCTACGCGATAAGGAACAGGTTTTCAATGAGGAATATAAAATAGGTGACAGAATAAAGGCATATGTTTTAAAAGCTAACAGAGGAAAAGAAGGAGCAAGACTTGAGCTTTCAAGAACACATCCTAACTTCATAAAACAGATTTTTGCTATGGAAGTTACGGAAGTTGATCAGGGAATTGTAGAGATAAAATATGTAGCGCGTGAACCAGGCATAAAGACCAAAGTTGTGGTGGCTTCAAATGATCCACATGTGGATCCAGTAGGAGCATGCATAGGCGTAAAGGGAAGCAGAATACAGACCATAATACGCGAATTGCACGGAGAAAAAATTGATGTGGTGCTTTACAGCGACAACATAAAAAAATATTTAGAAAGTGCCGTAGCACCTATAGATATTAAAGATATATACATAGATGAAGCAAATAAGTATGCCATAATGGCAGTTCCTGACGAACAGTTCTCGCAGGTTATAGGTAAAAACGGCATTAACATGAGGTTGGTCGCAAAAATAACCAAATGGAAAGTATCTGTTTTGCGGCTTTCTGAGTTTGTTCCTGAAAAGCTTGACTCAATGAAAAAGAGTTTTGATGAACAGGTTGAGTTTGATTTGTTTAAGCTAAATTCCGAAATAGAAGTTAAGGATTTGAAGAAATTAAAAGCTGAAGGCATAAAAAACCTAAAGGACTTTGTGCTTGTGGAAGAGGCAAAACTCTGCGAAATTCTTGGAATGGACGAGAATAAAATAAAAGAACTTAAAGTAAAGGCCGATGAATACATCAGGCACGGAGAGGGACACAACTAAATGAGAATATTCGAAGCGGCGTCAAAATTAGGTACTAATGCAAAAGAATTGATAGATGCAATTGCTAAACCTGGTGAAAAAGAAAAAAGTCATATGAGTAAGATTTCGGATGAAGAATATGCTGAGGCTGAAAAAATATTTTCTAAAATTGTGAAGCATGCGATAGCAGATGGAAAACACGAGGCAAAAGCAACGCATGCAACAGTAAAGCATGAAACAAAAGAAACACATGCTCCAGTAAAGCATGAAACAAAAGCAACACATGCACCAACAAAACATGAAGTAAAAGAAACACATGCTCCGGTAAAACATGAAGTAAAAGAAGCACATACTACAGTAAAACATGAAGTAAAAGAAGCACATGCTCCAGTAAAACATGAAGTAAAAGAAGCACATGCTCCGGTAAAACATGAAGTAAAAGAAGCGCATGCTACAGTAAAACACGAAGTAAAAGAAGCGCATGCTACAGTAAAACACGAAGTAAAACATGAAGTAAAAAAAGAAGTTATAAAACCTGTTGTAAAAGTTCAGTCTACTCCCGTAGCAAATAAAGTTGAACAGGAAAAGCCAAAAGCTGTGCCGGTACCAGAAGTAGTGGTAGAAATAAAAAAAGAAGAAGAAGCGGAGATTGTTCCAAGAGAAGTGATTGAAGTTGGAAGAAGCTCAACCGTTTCCGAACTTGCTGTAAAACTTGAAATTAAACCAATAGAGTTAATAAAAAAACTATTTTCATTAGGTATGATGGCAACTATGAATCAGACCTTAAGCGAAGAAGAAATACATGTTGTAGTAGAAGAGTTTGGAAAGTCAGTAGTTTTTAAAGATGTATATGGTGAAGATATTTTTGCTGATGAAATCGATAAACCAGAAGATTTAAAACCGAGAGCACCTATAGTTACAATCATGGGGCATGTTGACCATGGAAAAACATCTCTTTTAGATGCAGTTAGAGAAACCAATGTAGCGGCTGGAGAAAAAGGCGGTATAACGCAGAAAATCGGAGCATACAAAGTAGCCACCACGCATGGCGAAGTAGTTTTTCTTGATACTCCTGGTCACGAAGCTTTTACTGCAATGAGAGCAAGGGGTGCAAAATCAACAGATATAGTAGTGCTTATAGTAGCAGCAGATGATGGTATAATGCCACAGACGGTTGAAGCTATAGACCATGCAAAAGCTGCAGGCGCACCTATAATAGTGGCAATTAATAAAATGGACAAAGATGGCGCAAATCCTGAAAAAATAAAACAAGAACTTACAAAATATAATCTTGTTTCCGAAGCATGGGGTGGTAAGACACAGATTATTCCTATCTCGGCAAAAAGAAGAACTGGTATACCTGAGCTGCTTGAAGCAATTCTTTTAGAAGCAGAACTTTTGGAATTAAAAACAAATACAAACGCACATCCTTTTGGAGTTGTTATAGAGGGCAAGCTTGATAAGGGCCGTGGTCCTGTCGGAACTATTCTTCTTCAAAAAGGTACATTAAAAGTTGGAGACTCATTTTTGACAAACTTCACATATGGAAAAGTGAGGGCTATATTTGACGATAAGGGAAATAGAATTAAAGAAGCAAAATCAGTTATGCCTATCGAGATAGTAGGTTTCGAAACTGTTCCAAATGCAGGAGATAAGTTTAAAGTATTTGAGAGTGAAAAAGAAGTAAAACAGATAGCTCTAAAACGCTCAAGTGAAGTAAGGCGTTTTGCGGAAGAAAAAAAGAAAAAGAAAATGACGCTTGAAGATCTGCATAAAAAAATAGTTTCTGGCGCAGAGAAAAAATTAAACCTCATTATCAAAGGTGATGGTATAGGTTCGATAGAAGCTATAGTTGATTCTATCTCAAGAATATCTACAGAAGCCAATATAAGCGCGCAAGTAATACACAGAGATGTAGGAGACATAACAGAAAATGATGTATTGCTTGCTGATGCCTCAAATGCAGTTATTATCGGTTTCTTTGTTTCCACTTTGCCAGCGGCAAAGTTGCTTGCGGCTAAAGAAGGCGTAGAAATAAAAATTTATCACATTATATATGAAGTAGTGGATTCCATAAAAGCTGCTATGGCTGGACTTTTAGAACCAGAATATGAAAAAGTAAAAATTGGTGAAGCTGAAGTAAGGCAGACCTTTAAAGTTGAAAGTGAAAATATGATTATTGCTGGTTCTTATATGAGAAGCGGTAAGGGTTATCACGATTCACCTTGTTCGGTTATAAGAGGTGGACACGAGATTCTTGCTACACATGTTTCTTCACTCAAGCGATTTAAGGATAATGTGAAGGAAGTAAAAGAAGGGTATGAGTGTGGTGTAGTTATCAATGATTATAAAGAACCAAGAGAAGGGGACATCATAGTATTTTATGAAGATGTCCAGAAAGTCAGAAAACTCTAATGCATAAAATAAGAAAAGCAAGGGTTGAATCAGTTCTCAAACGAGAGATAGCAACGCTTGTCTTGCAAGAAATAAAAGATCCGCGGCTTGCCTTTGCCACGGTCACAGGAGTAAGCTTAACAGACGATTTGAAAGTAGCGCATGTATATGTCTCAATCATGGGAGATGATGAAGCCAAAAAAAGAAGTATGGAAGCACTGAATGCTTCATCAGGATTTGTCCGTAAGCAAGTAGGAGACAATGTCAGAATGCAATATACTCCAAAAATAGTTTTTAAGCTGGATAATGCTTTAGATGACAGAGCGAGGATAGATAGACTCTTAAAAGAAATTGAGGATGCAAAAAAAAATGATTAATGTTAATGCACAGATAGAAAAGCTTAACGGTTTTATCAAAAAGTCAAAAAGCATTCTTCTCTCAACGCATATTAATCCAGACGGAGATGGGATAGGTTCTGGACTTGCCTTAATAAGTAAATTAACAAAAATGGGAAAAAAAGTTGATTTTATTAACCGTGATGCGCTTCCTTCCATATATAAGTTCCTGCCAGGAAGCCACTTAATAAAAAATGTTGCAAAGATAAGCGGCATGTATGATTTGGCAATAGTTTTAGAGTGTCCTGAAGTTGAACGCAATGGAGGGATAATTGATTATAAAAAGAATGCTAAAGTGACAGTAAACATAGATCATCATTTGGGAAATACCATGTATGGAGATTTAAACATAGTAGATCCTACGGCTGCTGCAGTTGGTGCACAGTTATATAAAATAATGAAAAAATTATCATGGACCATTGATCGCGACATAGCGACTTGTATTTATACTGCTATAGTAACTGACACTGGTTCTTTTAGATATTCAAACACCACTCCAGAAATACACATCATCGCTTCTGAACTATTAAAAAAGGGAGCGGACCCAGAGTATATCTCTTCGCAGGTTTATGCTTCAACAGAAGCAGCAGTGAAGCTATTAAACCTTATGCTTTCTAACTTAAAAGTTGATGGAAAGATAGGTTATAGCTGTTTAACAAGAAAAATGTTTAAGGACACAGGCGCTGCGGAGTCAGAAACAGATAATTTTATTAATAATATAAGAGCAATAAAAATCGTAGAAACGGCAATGTTATTTAAAGAAATAGGTCCTACTTCGGTTAAGGTATCTTTTCGCTCAAAAGGAAATGCTGATGTCAATAATATAGCACGCAGGTTCAAAGGTGGCGGACACAAACATGCAGCAGGCGCAGTTATACATTTACCTTTGGCAGGCGCTATAAAAACAGTGATTGCTGAAGTAAAAAAATATTATAGAGAAAAAAAGTAAAAATGAAAGTTTATACTTCCTTAAGCTCTATCCCTAAAATTAAAAAAAAATCTGCTGTGACAATAGGTGTTTTTGACGGAATGCATTTGGGACATAAGCGTTTAATTGAAAGCACTATCGCTTGTGCCCAAACTCTTAAAGGCAAAAGCATAGTAATTACTTTTAAAGGGCATCCAAGCAAACATTTAAACAAAGATTCTGACATACAACTCATAAAGTCCACACAAGCCAAAATTAAAAGAATAAAAAGTCATGGCATAGATATATGTGTGTTGTTGGATTTTAAAAAAATACACAATAAAACGGCACTTGATTTTATCAAAGACATACTAGTTAAAAAAATTAATGCTGGTTGTATTAATGAAGGTGCTGATTTTGTTTTTGGAAAAGGTGGTTTGGGAAATATAGGATTTTTAAAAGAGAATGGGAAGAAATTTGGGTTTGAAGTCAATATAGTGCCAGAAGTTAAAGTTGGTGGAAAAAGAGTCAGTAGCACTCTAATCAGAGAAATGTTGAAAGCAGGAAACATAGAAAAAGTAGAACAAATGTTGGGCAGGCAGTATTCTATAACTGGTAAAGTAATGCGTGGGCGCCATATAGGCTTTGATTATCCTACTGCAAATTTACAACTTGATTACGAAGATATACCAGCCAAAGGCGTATGGGCTGTTAAAGTAGAATACAATGGTAAACAATTTACAGGAGCGGCAAATATAGGTTTCGCCCCAACTCTAAAAAATGAAGAAAAACAGCTTCTGGAAGTGTATATTTTTGATTTCAATGAAAATATATATGGAAAAGAAATAAAAGTTATATTTATGGAGCGGTTAAGGGATGAAATAAAATTCAATACTAAAGAAGCTCTTATGAAACAGGTAAGAGAAGATATAAGCTACATAAAAAATAAATACAGCCAAAAACATTTAGCTTACATTAAAAAAGTTCCACGCACAAAAAAATAAGAGCCGTATGATTTATAGTGCGGTAAAAAATTAAGGGTGTAAAAGAAATGAACATTAAGGAAACTGTGGGAACGACATTTGATATATTTATTAAAGAACCAAAAAAGTTTGTTATTGCTACTTTAATTGCGCTTTTAGTGACAGTAGTCACCTTGGGTATTTTGGCACCGGTTATGTGGCTTGGTATGGGGGAAATGTTTAGAAAAACAAAAGCTGGCGGTATAACTTCTTATGATGACCTTTTTATTCATTTGGACAAAGCAATAATTCTTGCTGTAATGTCTTTTGTCGTATTTATTTGTATAGCCATTGGAACAGTAATGCTTTTAGTGCCAGGTGTAATAATTGCCACTATCTGGATGTATTCCACTTATTACATGGTTGATAATAATACAGGAATTTTGGCTTCTCTTAAAAGTAGTGCATTTACAGTCAATAAAAACAATCTTATGAATCATATTGTTGTGGTTATTTGTATTTGGTTAATTATGGCCATAGGTACAAAAATAGTTATAGGGATTCTCGTGGCATATCCTTTGTGCGCGGGTTTTATGACACTTCTTTTTGATGAAGAAAAAGAAAAACAGCTTATTTAAAATTATAAAACTTCAGCCATTTTTACGCAATTCCTGCCTGCTTGTTTTGCATTATAAAGCGCACCATCTGCAAGCTTTATCATGGTTTTGGCATCTTTTATTTTTGAATTCCATACACATACGCCAGTACTTATTGTTATTTTGAGTTCCTGATTCTCATAAAGAAAAGGTGTGGACTCTATAATCATACGCAGGCGTTCGGCAAAGTATAGAGAAGATTTGTGATCCGATATTGCGCCTAAAACTATAAACTCATCGCCGCCATATCTACCAACTATATTTATATCCCTGGATTTTGAAAGAAGTATTGATGATAAGGTTTTTAAAACATAATCTCCACAAGGATGACCATAAGTGTCGTTTATCTTTTTGAAATGGTCTATGTCTATCATAATAACTGCCATAGGTGAGTTAGATTCTTTTGCGGCATCAAACTGTTTTTTGATTTCTTCGTTTATTAAGCGCTTGTTAAAAAGTTTCGTAAGTGAATCTCTGTTTGCCATATCTTGAAGCATCTGGGCTTTCTCTTCTAAAACATAGTAGCTTTTGCGCAAAGCATTGGTAATATCTCGGTAAGTGATTAACCCTATAAGCTTATTTTCTTTTGTTATGGGGATTCTGCGTATGCCATTAAGTGTCATAAGTATCGCGGCTGAGTCTATATCTTGTTCAGGGTCAAGTGTGAGCACTGGAGCACTCATTATGTCTTGTGCCTGTTTTTCAAATGTTTCTTGTTTATATATCACAAGGGCTTGAATTATATCGCGTTCAGTAATAATTCCAACTGGTACATCATCTTTATTGATTACGACTATGGCGCCCATTCTGTGTTTTTGAAGGCGTTCTAACATAGACATAACAGTGTCTTCTTTATTGGCGGTTAAAACATCTTTTGACATAACCGCTCCTATTTTTACCATAGGCATATTAATACTCCTGTATGTTGTTTTTTGATTTGACTAATTTTATATTAATAGAGCGATATTGTCAATTGCTAATGAAATTCACAATTCTTTAAGTGTTTAACAATATATTTGACAAAAAGCGCTTTTGGGTTATACTTATGCTAAGATATTAAAAAATAATTAGGATGCCAAAAGTAATGAATAAATTAAAAAAATTATTACAGGCGTTTATTTTCACATCATTTTTGTTAATTGGCGCTATTGCATATGGAGCTAATATAACTTCTATTTCCAGCGTTTCTATTACACCTTCCAATCCAGCTCCAGGTGATACTGTTTCTGTTTCGTGGACTTATACATTAGATAGCGCTTACAACAGCCCTGCTTCGCTTGTTGTGGTGTCTGACCAATGTGCTTTAAGAAATGCAACACCTAACCAAATTGTCTTAATAGGAAATGCTTGTGCATCTGGCGGAACTCAAGTGTCCGGTGGTTGTATACTTGGCACTAAACCTTCTGGGATTAATACAGAAACAAGATCAATAATAATACCAGCCACTCTCACGCCAGGTTTTACTTATTATATTGCGGTTGGAATGAAAGATTATGGTTGTTACATGAGTCCAGGTTTAGATGTTCAGGTTCAAAATTGTATTTCCTTTACCGTACCATTGCCACCGCCATATATAAAACTCACAAAAATAGCAGAAGGCTCTTCTGCGACAGCTGGCGGAAAAGTTCTTTATACAATCGCTTACGATGTGGCTAATACAAATAATGTTATTATTTCAGATGTGATACCGTCGGATATGACATTTGTAGAAGCTTATGATGGAGGGACATACAGTGCTGGAACAGTATCATGGAATTTGGGAAATATTACATCTCCTGCAAAGGGATCACTTTCATTTCTCGTACAGGTAAAAGTCGGAACTGCCGCAGGAACTTTAATACATAATACTGCATCAGCAACCAGCAGTGGAGCGACAGCTGTTTCAAAAGATGCGATTGTAACCATAGGTGCTGCTCTTAAAATTGCTAAGCTCGCAAAGCCTTCAACTGTGGCTGTAGGTCAGACCATTACTTATAGTATTAATTATAGTAATGAAGGATATGCTTTGAACGAATATGTAAATTTTGATTCCGCAGCAGACATATTAGGTTGGGATAAGTGGAGTTCAGGTGCAAGCGTACCCAACTGGCAGGTAACTAATGGGTATCTCGAGCAAAGTGTAAACGCGCAAAATGTAGATTGGCCAAGCATAGCAAAACCGACACCATTACTTCATGATGCTATGTATATTACGGATTTATATATTCCAAATGAAAATTTTGCTCAGGATACTGTATTTAAATTCAATGTGATTGATCATACGAATTGGTATCAAGCGGTAATACAGTCTGATAATAATTCAATAACGCTTCAAAAGGATGCTGGGGCTGGGGTTGTGACTCCTGCTGGAGGAAGTAAAAACTATCCAGGCGGTTATATAGTTAATGATACATGGTACACTTTGAAAGTTCAGGTCTCAGGAAGCAATATTAAACTAAAGTGTTGGAGAAGAGATTCCACAGAGCCGACCTATTGGGATGTGAATACTACAGATACAACACTTTCTGCTCCAGGAACTGCAGGGTATCAGGCAAATCAGGGAGATGCGCGTGCAGATAATTTAAAAATATTTGATCCTGTGCCTGCAACACATTTACGCATATGGGATACATTGCCTGCATGTGTAACCTTTGTTGGTTGTGATCAGGGCTGTACCTCGAGTGGGGGAACAGTTACTTGGGATTTTCCTGGTGTTCAGGGTAATACATTAAATACTGTTTCTTTTTGGGTAACTGCGGATTTGTGTTCAAATAATTCTGTTGTTAATAATCAAGCATTGATTGATTCCGATGAACCTGCACCAGAAGTTATTTCTGAAAAGGCTACTGTTATTGTTGGTGCTATGGATTCTCCTACCTCTACTCCAACTAAAACAAGCACACCTTCTTTAACGGCTTCGCCTACTTCTACACGAACAGCTTCTCCTACTGTGACTAATACGGCTCTTGGAACTTTTACTGATACGCCTACGATAACTATAACGAGTACATATTCTGCTACTGCAACAATAACTCCTACGATTACGCCTGCTCCTGCTGAAATACAGTTGACTTTTACCGCTGTTGATCCTGCAACTTCAGTGGGAGGATATGCCGAATTTAAAATAACTGTTAAAAATGCTGGAACTGCAATTGGCAGTTTATCTTTATCTGAAATAATTCCAGCAGATGTCACTTTTGAAGAGAGTCCTTCTGATGCCGGAGGAAATAGCGGCTGGGTTTATTCAGGCGGAACAATCAGTAGAGTGCTAACGCAAACAGAAATTGATTCGATAAATGCAGGTGGGATATTATATTATTATTTTACTATAAAAACTTCAGAGACGCTTTCTTCAGGTGATACCATTGTATTTAGCCCAATTGATGGACTTTACAATGACCAGATATATACTGCTGCTCATGCTTTTAGTTTACCAGCTTTGTTGACTGTCGGAGATATTGAGATTTATCCGAATCCGTTTAATCCTGGAAAAGCAGTTGATAATGTGCTGAAATTTGCCAACTTGCCAAAAGGAACACAAATATCTATATATACTTTAAATGGTGAACAGGTAATAGCTTTCTGGGCACAGTCATCTTTTGTGAAATGGGACGGAAAAAATGCTTATGGCAAAGCAGTTTCACAGGGCATTTATTATTATGTTCTGAAATACAATAATGGTAAAACAAAAATGACTGGAAAGATTTTTGTGGTAAAGGATTAGTACTGAAGTTAATCTCTGAACTCTGAACTTGAAACTCCAAACTTGAACTTGAAATTGAATTTTAACTCCAAACTCCAAACTTCTCTACTTCTATTTTGAATTCTCCTTTTAAATTGTGATTGTTTTTAGGTGCTCTTATGTTATAATTTCAACATATATAGACAGATGCGTATATATTATGCTTATTTAAAGGAGATATAATGAAAATAGGAATAGTTGGTGGTGGTATTGCTGGGCTTACAGCGGCATATAGACTCGCAAAAGCAGGGCATAAACCTGAGGTTTTTGAAGCTTCAGAGCAGTTAGGTGGTTTGGCAAGGGCTTTTGATTTCGCTGGAACAAAGCTTGATATTTTCTATAGACATATTTTTACAAGCGATTTAGATGTCATAGATTTGATAAATGAACTTGGTTTAAGTGAAGACTTAATGTGGCTTGAATCAAAAATGGGTTTTTATTATAATGGCGTCACTTATCCTTTTTCCAAACCTATGGATATTCTTTTCAAATTCAAAGCACTTTCATTTATTGACCGAGTACGACTCGGACTTATGACGGTTTATTTGACCAAGGTAAATAATTGGAAAAAATATGAAAAAATTACTGCAAAAGAATGGGTAATAAAATTTGCAGGACAAAAAGTATATGATGTGGTTTGGGGACCTTTATTAGAACAAAAGTTTGCTGACAAAGCCGGTGAGATTGCGATGACTTGGCTTTATGGAAGGATTCATTCAAGAATAGTTTCTCGCAAAGGTGCTGGCATGAAAGAATATTTGGGCTACTTAAAAGGTAGCTACCAAAAAATGATAGACGCACTTGAAACTAAGATATTAAGCTTAGGTGGAGTAATTCACAAAAGCTCACCTGTGAGTAAAGTTATAATCAATAATGGCAAAGCAGAAGGAGTGAAAGTTTTAGGTAAAGATATTTTATTTGATGCTGTTATTGCAACTCCAGCACCAGCGCTACTTAGAAAAATTGTTGACTTTAAAGATCCAGAATATATTGCCAGATTTGATAGATTAAATTATTTTGCTGCTATGGATATGGTCTTGCGTATGAAAAAATCTATAAGCCCAGTGTATTGGTTGAATGTGGCTGAAAAAAATAGTCCGTTTGTGGCGATAGTAGAACACACTAACTTTGTCCCAAAAGAATGGTACGGAGGGGATGTTATTGTTTATGTAGGAAATTATATATCACCAGAAGCGGAACTTTATAAGGCAGATAATGAAACAGTGAAAAGAAGATTCTTTGATTATATAAAAAAGATATATCCTTCATTTGACGAAAAAGATGTGATAGAATGGAAAATGTTTAGGGAACCATTTTCACAACCAGTGGTGACAAAAGAGTTTTCGAAAATAAAGTTAGATTATAAGTCGCCTTTTGCAAACTTATATCTGGCAAATATGTCTATGGTTTATCCTGAAGATAGAGGAATGAGTTATAGTGTAATGCTTGGAAATAAAGTAGCAGGAGTTATATTAGGTTCTAAATAGTATTATCAAGGTTTTTAGGTTTTGACCTTTTTTATAAGGCAAAATATTGAATTAAAAAAATGGAGGCTTTAAAACATGAAAATATCGGCTTTTTTTCCAGCGTACAATGAAGAGCTAAACATAGTGGCTTTAGCTGAAAAAACTTGTAAGGTTTTATCAGAGGTCTGTGAGGACTATGAAGTAATAATAGTAAATGACGGGTCTAAGGATAATACAGCAGGTGTTTCGGCTGAGCTTGCAAAACGCAACTCGCATGTCCGAGTGATTAATCACGAAAAAAACAAAGGCTATGGCGGCGCTGTAAAGACCGGCTTAAACAGTGGCAAGTTTGAGTGGGTATTTTTTACTGATGGAGACGGACAGTTCGATGTGAATGAAATTAAAAATCTCGTCGCACTTACAGATAAATATGATTTCATAGTTGGCTACAGAATAAAAAGAGCAGATCCTTTTCACAGAAAATTAAATGCTTTTATGTGGGGCACTATGGTTAAGTTACTTTTTAAGTTCTGGGTAAAAGATGTGGACTGTGCTTTTAAATTAATGAAAAAAGAAATAATAGTAAAAGCGCAAGTGGAGTCAGAGGGCGCATTAATCTCCACGGAACTTTTAGCAAAGGCAACAAAAATGGGATACAAGATTGGTGAAATAGGGGTGCATCATTATCCTCGCACAGCAGGCACACAGACCGGTGCAAAAATCGGAGTCATTGCAAAAGCTTTTGTAGAACTTTTTAAATTATATGGAAAAATACAAAAATGGGGAAAATAGCAACTCTTGTTCTGTCTGTTTCCCTTTTTAGTTCTGTTATTTTTGGGGCAGGCATAACAGGTGCTGATATATTAAAAGTTGACATGGGAGTCAGGGCACTGGCTCTCGGGGCAGCATACACTGCTGCTGGAAATGATGTGGATGTTATTAATTATAATCCAGCTGGTTTAGCTTTTGTTAATTCAATCAATGCAAAAGGTTATTATGTAAAAAATTATGCTGGAGCTTTGGATTTAGAGCTATACAATATCGCCTATGCTCAACCATTTGAAACATCTTTTTTGGAAGGCACATTTGCTATCGCTGGGACTTATCGTGGCATGCCGACAATTATGAATCCTGATGCGGAAGATCCTGGTGTGGCTTACAATGATATTCTTGTCAAGGTTGCTTATGCTGTTAACTCTGCCAAGCTGGCGTTTATTCCTTGGAGTGAAGCAAAATATTTAAGCTTGGGTATTGCAGCAGCAGCAGTAATACAACAAATCGGAACTTATAACACATCAAGTGTTTTATTTGACTTAGGCTCGCAGTTTGTTTTGTATGATACTGGTATTAAGCTTGGCTTGGCATTACAAAATATAGGCCCTTCAGTAAAATTCATAAGTGAAGCTTCACCACTCCCTTTGACGCTCAGAGTAGGTACTTCATATAATGTAAAAGTAGATAAAGATAATTTATTTTTATTATCTTTTGATTATATACAGGATTTTTATGATTATGCGAGGCTTGCGGCAGGTATAGAAGATAATATAATGGAAGTATTCTTTATAAGGGCCGGCTATAATACATCAGTGGATACAAGAAATGCTTCATATTTGTCTGCTGGAGCTGGTATGACAGTTAAGCTATTAGAAACAACGCTGTTTCTTGATTATACCTTCAGATTACAGATTTGGAATGGCTTTACTGGTAGCCAGCAGTCCCACTTGGCTGGTCTTGGAGTAAAGTTTTAGTTTATAAGGCATATAATACCACCCACTTGACAACACCTAATTCTCCGTATATAATAAGCAAATAAGTTATTAATATTTATAGGAGGAACAAATGAAGAAAATTATTTTAGCAGTTTTATCAATTATGTTATTTTCTGTAGTGCTTTTTGCAAATAATTTATCAGAAATATCCACCTTTTATTCTGGTGCATATCCGCGCGGTTTGGTGGCAGCGGATGTAAATGGAGATGGAATAAAAGAAATAGTTGTTGCGAATTTTGGAGGCGCGACACTTATAGGACAGGATGTCACCGTCACTGCCAATGCTTCAATTTCTATATTTTCAAAAGATGGTTCAAGTCTGAAAAAAATTGACCTTCCGTCAGGCAAATCACCAAGAGGTGTAGCCGCAGGGGATTTCAATAATGATGGTAAGGAAGAATATGCTGTATCAAGCTATGATGATGGAACTGTGACTTTATATACGGGAGTAGTTCCTGTTGTATTAAATGCAGGTAAACATCCTGTGGGCGTTTCGATTGGAGATGTGAATAAGGATGGTTTTAATGATATAGCGGTCGCTGTATATTCTGAAAATAAAATTGTTCTTTTTCTCGCGAGTGGAAAAGGTACTTATACCAGATATGAAGTTGTAGTTTCAGGGGCACCTACGGATGTGACGATAGGGGAAATTAATGGCAAAAAAGTTATTGTTAGCGCAAATTATAATACCGCAACTATAAGTATAATTGATTTTAATGGAACTGCTCTAATAAAAGAAAATGATGTAGCAGTTGGTAAGGGTCCATGCAAGGTGAAAATTGGAGATGTCACAGGTGATGGAATTAATGACATAATTACTGCAAACTTTTATGACAATACAGTATCCGTAGTTCCATCTGGAACAGGTAAAGCCACTTCTTATGCTTTAGGTGGAAGCAGACCAAATGGTCTAACTATAGCAGATGTAAACGGTGATAAACTTTTGGATGTAATAACCGCAAACAGAGATGATGACACAGTAGATATACTATTACAAAAGAACGGCGTATTAGTGCTCATCAAAACAATTAAAGTGACAAATGATAATGTAAAAACTTATGGGCCTGTAGAAGTGGTGGCAGGAGATTTTAATGGAGATGGCTTAACAGATATTGCTTTTACTCACATGCGTACCAACACATTGAAAGTCATATATCAGCAATTACCTCAGGCACCTCAAGTTATGTCTTCTTCACATCCAAATCAAGATACTTGGTATGGAGAGACAACAGCTTCTTTTACTCTTTCTGCTGAAGATTTAAATGGTGTGGCAGGTTATCTTTACACTATCTCAAAAGAGCAGAATGTTTTTTCTGTTAAAACTGCAATATTTTCAGCAGTGGCAGCAATAGAAATACCTTCTTTAGAGACAGGCACTTATTATTTCACGGCAGCAACAAAAGATACGGTGGGTAATATAAGTTCAGCATTGACAACATACAAAATTAATATCACAGAAACATTAAGTGAAAAGAATGTGTATAATTTTCCAAATCCATGTAGCGTATCTACAACTTTACGGTTTGCTATGTCAAAAGCCGAAGATGTAAAAATCACTATAAGCGATCCTAATGGCAATCTTGTATGGCATAAGGAGCTTCCGACAACAGCTGTTGTTTTGGGAGTCAATTACATAATTTGGAATTTGACAAATGATAATGGTGTAAGAATAGCAAATGGCGTTTACAATTTTAAAGTGATTACTGCTGATAAAGCGATAAATAAGAAAATAGCAGTAGTAAAATAAGTTTTGAGTTTTAATAAAAAGGCGCGCATAATAGCGCGCCTTTTTTTATAATGATTTTTCTTTGTAAGAAAACCTAAGTATAATTTAAAGAAGGGAATTATGAAAAAAAGTTTACTTGCAATTCTTCTGACAGTTTGGGGTTATTCATCCTTGTTAGCTGTTTTTGGTACAGCTGGAGGGGCCGCTCCTTTTCTTCGTACAGGTGCAGGAGCCAGAGCCTTGTCTTTATCAAGTGCTTTTACTGCGTATTATGATGATTCAACTTGCTCGTATTGGAATCCCGCCTCCACAGCACTTATAAAACAAGCCGCAGTCTCAAGTATGTTTTCGTGGCTAACTGAAGATAGGTCTTATAGCTTTTTTAATGTACTATATCCAAGTATTTATGGCAGTTTTGCTTTAAATATTATTACTTCCTCTGCAGGACAGATAGAAGGCCGGTTAGCAGACACTTTAGAACATACAACTTTTACTGATTCAGAAAGTGCATATTTTTTGACTTATGGCAGAAAGCTTTTCAGTAATATATATTTGGGTGTTAATTTGAAATATTTGCATGTCTCGCTTGATACTTATGGGGCAAATGGATTTAGTGCTGATTTAGCGGCATTAATTAAGTTTAATGATTTTGCTTCTTTTGGTATTGTCTTTCAAGATTTGGCTGGAAATATGGTATGGACTACTGGAACAGATGAAAAAATACCGCTCGTAATGAGAATTGGGAGTTTGTTTCGATTTATGGATGGTGATATAAAATGGTCAGTAGATGCCAATCAAAATGAATATGACGGGCCGTCATTAAAATCTGGCGTAGAAGCAGTGATAATAAAAATAATATCTCTGCGTGCAGGAATATCGTACGGAGTATCTAATTATAAGTTTGATTATACTTTTGGTGGCGGTTTGAAGTATGCCTTTAGCAGCTTAGTGTTACAGTTAGATTACTGCTTTTTAAAAGAAGAATACTACAGGGTATTCCAAGCTAATCATAAAATATCTCTAAATATATATTTTAATATATAGAAAATATATTGCTTTTATTCTTGTTTACCAAAGCCCAGTTTATGTTTATAATTAAGTTAGTTCAAAGGGAGGTTTGATTTTGTCAAAAGATTTCAGGGAAATAAGCTTAAAGATATTAACAGACATTTTCACCACTCATAGATGGACCAGAGAAAGCATAGATGCCAACTTAAAAGACATAGATGAGGAACATCGTGACCTTAAAAAGATTTATGAGTTAGTTTATGGCGTCTTACGCAATAGAAATTATATTGACTATTATATATCCCTTTATGTAAAAAAACCTACTAATGACCTAACTTTGCAAAATATTCTTCGCATGGGTTTCTATCAGATTATGTATATGGATTCTATTCCTCCTTATGCGGC
>JBAXIL010000011.1:0-42504 GCA_037138355.1 bacterium | reverse complement strand
TGACTGGTAAATCAGGATCCACTTTGGGATTGAATTATAATTATCTTGGTGTTGTTGTGAGATTTGCAGCACTGTCTTCATGCCCAACATGTAAAGGCACTGATATTAAAAAATATAGTGGAATTAAATTTGCAATAAAAGGAAATTTAGAAGGTGGAAAGTTACATTTTGTAATACCGTACGAATCAAACGAATGCATCCCTGCGCGTTTGACTTGTAAGAGTATGACTGATTATGCAGATTATCAAATAGATATATCTAAACAAATAGGTCCCGAATGGTCCACGGTTGTAATTAATTTCAATAATGATTTAAAACAACCAGCATGGACTGTTAAAGATAAAATTTACCCAATAGAAAAAGTGCTTGAAAATGTTCATCTTTTTAAGTGGCAGTATGATAATGGAAATGGTAAAGTAATGGATATTTGGATAGATGATTTGGTCTTATTTTAGATAAAAATGTTAAATGTAATTATAAATAATTCCTTAAGGAGGAACTAAAATGAAAAAATTAGTATCATCAGTACTTGCAGTAATTTTTTTATTAGTTTTAGTCTTTCCTGTACTTGCTGAGGGCGATGATGTTGCAGCAAAGCACAGGGTCAGTTTGTGGTCATTTGAAACAGGCACAACAGAGGGCTGGCAGGGAGCGGCAAAGTGGAACAAGTCGTGTTCGGTTACAACAGATCCGGAATATGTAACTGAAGGTAAATATGCTTTAAAAATTGATTGCACAACTTCGGTTGATTGGAATCAGGATATATGTGTTAATAGCGGACCTTTTGATTTGGCTGCGATTAATAAAATTGTAGAAGTTACCATGGATGTTACACTTCCTTTGGAATCTGTAAAAGGACTTGAATATCATGAACTCTATCTTGTTTTCTCTGGCAAGGCGAATAGTTTTTATTCTTTAAAGGCCCCAATGGCTCCTGGTAAAAATACGCTGAGGTTTAAAATTGATAATGCAAAAATCAAGAGTGACATTTGGCATGTTTATCTTGTGTTAAATAATTCTCAAAAATATAAAGGCCCAATTTATGTTGATAACATTGTAGGAAAAATATTGGGAGAACCTGGAACAGTTGAAGGTAAAGTTATAGATAAGGAAACAAACAATCCGGTGGCTGATGCAAAGGTAGTTATAGGAGATTCTCTCACAGTAACTGATGCTGGTGGTAATTTCAAAGTTGTTGTTTCAGAAGATTTATATAAGATGGCGGTTGTATCATTTGGTTATAAAGATTTGTCGTCGGAAGTTCTTGTTGTAGCAAATCAAACTAAATCACTTGGAGAAATAGCTTTAATAAAGAAGAAAAATCCTACAATCAAAGCGGTTAATATTAACATAGACCCATCGAAAGTAATTAAAATTATTGATCCACACAAGATGTATGGAATGAATATTGCAGCATGGCATAAGGCAGAATGGTATAAGGATAATGAAGCGCTTGCAAAATGGAAAGAAATTGGCGCTACATTTTTCAGACTGCCTGGTGGAGATTATGGAAATTTGTATGACTGGAAAACTGGAGAAGTATATAAATATGATGGATCAGTTAGCTGGTCTCCTGAATTAAATTATATGGGTGGCATGGTACCATTTTTGAAGAGAATGGATTTGCAAATGAATAACCAGGTAGAAGCTCTTCCTATCATTAATATTTTAACTCCTGCCAAGAAAACAATTGCTCAAAGACTTGATTATGGAGTGGAGTGGCTTCAAAATATGAGAGAAAAGGGTATAAAATTCCGTTATGTGGAAATTGGAAATGAATTAGATAATAAACCATTAGTTGCCGGTCCTTTAGTAAAAGAAGGCGTGAAATGGTCTGATGCTCCTACTGATATGAAAAGCAAACAATGGTGGACCAAGATTGATAATTATTGCAAAGTATTTAATCTTGCTTCTTACAAAATTAAGACTTGGGATAAAACCTTGAAAATAATGGGTCCAGTTCCGATGCAACCATTGAATCAGGAAAGGTTAGAAGGCGATCCTTGGAAAATCACTGGATCAAATTCTCCATACTGGGTAGAGAGATTTCTTCAGCAGTCAGGGGAATATTTAGATACACTCTCAGTTCATGAATATCCACTTTGGGCAAACAGTGATGCGAGAGCATTGTTCACAAAACCGCAGACCACTTGGCCTGTTAATATGCCACTATTTAGATCGTGGATTAAGAAGTATGTTAACAGTAAATATCCAAATAAATATGTTGAAGTGGCTTTAACTGAATGGAATTCTGGAGATGAAGTTATAATGACAGCTTTGATAGAGAATGGTTTATTTGTTGCTGATTATTTAGGTTCGTTTATGAAAACTGGTGGAGATTTAGCTTTTATTTGGGATATGTACACACAAAAGCCTGGTTTAGGTGGCGGTCATGGTTTGCTTGATGCAGAAAACGATCCAACTAAAAAATATTCAGAGCGTTCACAATATTGGGTATTTGATATGTATTATAATAGATTTGGAAATAAAATGATTGAATGCGAATCAGACAATCCAGATCTTTCGGTTTATGCTTCAATGGTTGATGATAATACAATTTCTATAATGGCTATTAATAAGACAAGACTTGCTGTATCTGCTGCAAAGTTAAATGTAAAAGGTTTTACTTTATCTGGCACAGCTAAGGCGTGGCAGTTATCAGATAAGGAATATGTATGGTCAAAAGAACTCTATAGACCAATTGTTAATTCTGGACCTACAGAGTTAAATGTAAATTTGGTGGATGATACTTATAACTTCCCACCATATTCAGTAACTGTATTGCAAGTAAAAAAATAAAAATAGACATATATACCAAAAAGGGCGGCTGAAAGGTCGCCCTTTTTGTATTTATTGGTATAAATATGTGAAAAATGAGTGTGGTTATTTTATGAATAAGCTTTAAAATAGAATTGACATTCTACCTGTTTTTATTATAATAATCTTACATTTTTAACAAACATTCTTAAGGAGAAAATTCATGGCAAAAAAAGTTATTAAAGCAAAAGTAATAAAGACGATTTCTATACCACCACAGGGTATGACAGTTACAATTCCTAACAAATTTTATCTTGTAGCAGGTGAGTCAGAGGGTATGACTCCGCTTAATGCTTTTGATAATGCGCTTGTTGATGCTGGAATAGGAAATACAAATTTAGTAAAAATGTCTTCCATATTGCCACCTAACTGCACAAAAATAAAACCAGTAAAACTTCCATTAGGTTCACTTGTTCCAGTGGCATACGCATCAAAAGTTTCTTCACAATCAGATGAAATAATTTCTGCTGCAGTTGCTGTAGCTATACCAAAAGATAAAAATAAGAACGGTTTGATTATGGAATATTCAGCAGCAGGTCACAAGGAAGAAGTTGAAAAGATAGTAAGACATATGGCTGAGGAAGGTTTAAGACAGAGAGGCTATGCCTTAAAGGAAATTCTTTCTATATCAGCACAGCATGATGTAAAAAAAATAGGCGCCGCGTATGCCGCGGTTGTTTTGTGGTGGTAGCTTAATGGGAAAAATGACTGGTAAATGGTGTACCGAAGTTTATAAAGATACAGCAATCTCTTTTAAGATAAAGAAAAAACTTTATGAAAAAAGATCAAAATATCAAATGGTGGAAGTTTATGAGACCGAGAAACATGGCAACTTAATGGCTTTAGATGGCTGTTATATGGTCTCAACTGCAGAAGAGTTTGTTTACCATGATATGCTTGCCCATGTGCCTCTATTTACTCACCCAAAGCCTGTAAATGTGCTTGTGATTGGCGGTGGTGATGGTGGTACTGTTAGGGAAGTAATGAAGCACAAAAGTGTCAAATCAATTGATTTTGTAGAAATAGATGATGATGTATATACAGTTTCAAAAAAATATTTTCCAGCGCTTGTTAAAGGATTAGAACAAGATAAGCGCGTACACTTTCTGTTTGGGGATGGGATAAAGTTTGTAAAAGAATCAAAAAATAAATATGATGTCATATTGGTTGATGGCACTGACCCATCTGATATAGCAGGCGGTCTATTTTCTTCTGACTTTTTTAAGGATGTAAATAATGCTCTAAAGGCAGATGGTATCATGGTTATGCAATCAGAAGACCCTTACTATGATTCTGATATTATTAAAAATGTTCAAGATCGACTTAAGAAGCTTTTCAAGCAGGTACACTTGTATCTCGCATTTATTCCAATATATCCATCTGGGATGTGGAGCTTCTCTTATGCTTCAAAAAAATATGATCCACGGATTGTAAAAAATACAAAAGCCAAGAAATTAAAGTTTAAATATTACACTCCAGAAGTACACAAAGCTGCTTTTGCTCTTCCGCAGTTTGTAAAAGATGCTATAAAATGAACTTTATAAAGGACACAAACTTTATAGGGTGTGATATACCTTATAAAACTGCAAAAACTGTTTTAGTGGGCCTACCATATGATGGCACATCTTCTTTTAGATCAGGCTCGAGATTTGCACCTGATTCCATAAGAAAGTTTTCTTATGCGATAGAGACATTTTCTCACGAACAGGAACGCGATATAACTGATTATAAAGTGGCGGATATTGGAAACCTTGAAATTCCTTATGGAGATAGTAAGGCTGTAGTAAAACTTGTTGAAGAACTTGCAGCTAAAATGCTTAAGGATAATAAAAAAGCCATTTATTTAGGTGGAGAGCACTTACTCACATATCCAATAATGAAGGAATACTCTAAAAAGTATAAAGATTTAAAAGTGATATATTTTGATGCACATGCTGATTTTAGAGAAGGTTATACTGGTAGCAGACTTTCGCATGCTTCAGCTGCAAGGTTAACAGCAGAAGAAGTAGGTAATGAAAACTTATTTATGTTTGGTATTCGTTCTTTTGAAAAAAACGAATGGCTTTACATGAAAAAAAATAATATCTTTGTTGACAGCAAGCTTGAGCGCTTTGAAGAAGTGGCTAATATTATCAAGGATTCACCAGTATATATGTCTCTGGATATGGATGTTTTTGATCCAGCTTGTCTTCCTGGTTTAGGTACACCAGAAGCTGGAGGTATATTTTATACTGATTTTATGAAACTTTTACCTGCCTTGTCAAAACTGAATATAGTTGGAATGGATGTTTTGGAGATCTCACCTGAGTATGATGCGCAGGGAAACTCAAGTATATTTGCCGCCAAAGTAATCAGGGAATTGATTCTTAATACTATTTCGAAATAATTTGTTTTAATCTTGGATTGATAATTCCGAATGATAGCTTATTAATTTATGGTTTTGTTTTATGAAACTCATACGGGGTATGCATATAATTGAAAAATAATAAAATCCTAATATTTTCTGTTTTTATGTTTTTTGTTATATGTTTAGGTATTTACTTTTCAAGCATGGCTCCTTCTTATAATTCTGACGACTCTCCAGAAACCTCAGCTGCCTATTATACTTTGGGAATACAGCATCCACCTGGATATCCATTAGCAACGCTTATAGGTAGGATTATTATGATAGTACCTTTGGGTTCTCCGGCATTAAGAGCAAATATGTTGTCTGCTATTTTGACTATTCTTACTGGGCTTATGATATTTTTATTTGTTAATAGATTATTATCAGATAGAAATACTAAACCTGACTTTGTCTTGATTAACATAATATCTTTTGCTTCAGCTGCTTTTTTTATTTTTTCGAGTTCCGTTTGGCTGCAGGGGAGTATAGCAAAAGGTGGCATATATACTTTAAATTCTTTTCTGCTCGTATGTTCTATTTACTCGTTATTTAAAATACATGAAAGTATTAAATACTTTTATCTTTTTGCATTGCTATATGGTCTATCTATGGGCAATCATTGGACAAGCATGATAGTGATAGCCCCAGCAATTGCTTTTTACTTAATTGACCAGAGAAAATATTTAAGCATGAAACACATGTTTGGAGGTTTTTTGTTTTTTTTACTCGGTTTGACGGTGTTTTTATATATACCTATCAGAAATATGACTGGACTGGCATATGCGTGGGGTGATGTAAAAAGTATCAAGGATTTTATTTGGCTTATTTCCAGAGCTCAGTATGCTGGCATAGAGATTAAACATAGCTTTACAAACACTTCTGCACTTATTATTTATTATATTAAAAACCTATTTTCCTCAGAGTTTCCATTGGGGACGGCTTTGTTGATAATCCCAGGTATAGTTATGCTCTTATTAAAACAGACAAAGCGCGGTCTAACATTGCTGGCTGCATATTTACTTATTGTGATAAGCGTAGCTTCTTTTGCAACCCCACCGAATAAAACTGAATGGTTAACTAAACCATATCTATTATCAACAAACTTTTTTGCAGTTGTTTTTATGGTTTGTTCTATATATTACTTTGCTTTAACATTTAAAAACAATTTAGTTAGAAGAAGTGTGGCTCTTTTCTTGACAGGCCCTATTGTGATTCTATTATTTGCCATAAATAAACCTGATTATGAGAGATATTATATAGGTTATGATTTTGGTAATAATTTAGTGAAAACAATAAAACAAAATTCCATAATTTTTCTTGAGGGTGATATGTATATCGGATCAATGATTTATAAGTCGCTGGTGGATAAAGAGAAGTTTGTTCCTGTCATACCTGTTGTTTCTCTTTATGGATGGTATCAGGATCAAGTTAAACGAAATTTTAGTAGCAATATTAATATGCCAGCTACATCTATATACCTTAATGTTTTTATTGACTCCATTATTAAATCAAATCCTGGTAGAGATTTTTACTATTCTAATGTATTCACTAAAGAGTGGTTGCCTCAGTTTAATATGAGTCCTCAAGGATTAGCATTCAAAATCGGAGATATAGGAAATAAAAATATAGTATCAGAAAATATATTTAAGCTTTATTCATTTAGAGGATTGATAGAAGACAAATTGAAATCTGATGAGTTTACGCGTCGGCTTGTTATAGAAAATTATGCTATGGGCTTATTCAATTTAGCAGATAATTGTGCAATGCTCAAAAATTATAAAAAGGCAGCAGAATATTATGAACGAGGTCTGATATTTTATAAGGGCTATGGAGCATATGCAAATGCTGGCTTGGTGTATTATAAGGCAGGCGAGTTTGACAAAGCAGAGTTAATGTGGCAGGAAGCTATAAAAATCAATCCAAATGATGCCTTATTATATACAAAAATGGTCTATTTAAGCTTGATTAAAAATAATATCCCTAAGGCAAAAGATTACATTCAAAAAGTACTTCAACTGGAACCAGAGAACAAAACTGCCTTGTCTCTGCAAAAAACCATTAAGTAGTTCTACAATAACACCAAACATCAATATTATTCCCAGTTATACTCATAATAATAGGCTAAATTGTCATTTCTTGGGATTTGCCATTGATTTAACCAGCCCTAAGTAGTATAATTAAAAAATATTATGGAAAAAGTGTTGCTTATAAAGCTTTATCAGAATCAGGACAAAAATGAAGTTTTGTCTGACATAGAAGAAATGAAAGGGCTTATTTCGACTGCTGGAGGGGTAATAGTTGATATTATATCCCAAAAAAGGTTTGATATTTCGCCTGCGTCCTATATTGGTAAGGGCAAGGCAGAAGAAATAGCCATAACTTATAAAGAAACTGTTGATATAATTATATTTGACGCTGAATTAAAGCCAGTGCAAGTGCGTAATCTGGAAGATATAACTGGAAAGCGTATTGTGGACAGGACACAGCTAATTCTTGATATATTTGCTGGGCGCGCCAGGACAAATGAAGGTAAGCTTCAGGTTGAATTTGCGATGCTCAATTACATGTTGCCGAGATTATCTGGTAGAGGTCACGATTTAATGCAACAGACCGGTGGAATAGGTAATAGAAAAGGCCCTGGCGAAACAAAGCTTGAGGTAGATAAAAGAAAAATCAATATACGCATACAAAGAATAAGAAAAGAGTTAGAAAACATAAAGGCAAAAAGGGAGATTCAGAGGGAGCGTAGGAAGCTACTGCCTGTTCCCCAGATAGCAATTGTTGGATATACAAATGCTGGAAAGACCATGCTGCTTAATAAATTGACAAATGCTGGAATGTTGTCTGAAGATAAGCTTTTTGCTACACTTGATCCAACAATTAGACAATATACTTTACCGAGTAGATACAAAGTATTGTTTTCCGATACCGTTGGTTTTATTAAAAATCTTCCGCCATATTTGATTGCGGCTTTCAGAGGAACGCTTGAAGAAGTCAGTGAAGCAGATATAGTTCTGCACCTTATGGATGTGACGGATACAGCTTGGGGAGCAAAGCGAAAAGTAGTGTACGATATTTTAAAAGAAATAAATGCTTATGAGGGTAAAAAAATTATTGAGGTTTTTAATAAAATAGATCTTATTAATAAGAGGCGCAGAACTTTTGATAGCAACGATGCAATATATATATCGGCCTTTACGGGTGAGGGTTTAGAAAAATTAATGAAAGAACTTGAAAAAGCAGTAGAAGTTAATTTTATCGAGAAAAAAATACTTGTACCAGCAGGATGGGAAAAGCTTATGCAGGTTTTTTATGAAGAGGGAGTAATTGTAAAGCGCAATGATACTGAAAAAGGAATACAACTTACAGTAAGAGCAATGAAGAAAACTTATGATAAATACTCGAAAATGGTGAAGGAGAAAAATGGTGGATAATGTTATAAGAGTCGGAGTAGTAGGTGTAGGAAGCCTTGGACAGCATCACGCAAGAAATTATACCAGCATAGATGGGGTAAAGCTCACATGTGTTTCTGATGTTTCTGAGAAGGGCAGAGAGATAGCAGAAAGATATGGGGCTGAATTTTTCACTGATTATAGAAAAATGTTGGATAAAGTAGATGCAGTAAGTATTGTTGTCCCTACAACTCTTCATCACAAAGTGGCAAAGTTTTTTCTTGAAAATGATAAACATATACTGCTTGAAAAACCAATGACTGCAACGGCTAAAGAAGCAGAAGACCTAATTAAAATATATAAAAAGAAATCTAAGAAGCTCATATTTCAAGTAGGTCATATAGAGCGTTTTAATATGGCTGTAAAGAAGCTTCAAGAACTTAAAAAAGTTCCTATACTTGTTGAAGCAAGCAGACTTGGTCCTTTTACTTCTCGCAGCTTGGATACTTCTGTAATACTTGATTTAATGATACATGATATAGATATTATTTTGCAGATTGTTAACTCGAAAATTAAGAAAATAGATGCAATCGGAGTGCCTGTACTTACTAAATCAATAGACATGGCAAATGTAAGATTGGAATTTGAAAATGGTTGTGTAGCAAATGTTACAGCCAGTAGAGTTTCTCCAAAGCGCTTAAGAAAAATACGGGTATTTGAAAATAATTTATATATGTCTATTGATTATATGAGGCAGTCTATTAAAATTTACAAAGTAAAAGATGGCTTAGAGTCAGATAGAAAGGTGGCTTGGTCCGATATGATGGAAATGGATTCTTTTCCAATGGAAAAAAAGGAGCCATTAGGAAGTGAGTTAAGATCATTTATTGATTCCATAAACGGCAAGAAGAAAACAGAAGTCACGGTGTATCAGGCTTACGAAGCTCTAAAAATAGTTTTGGCAATAGAAAAACAGATTCAAAATAAATTCAAAAAGATAAAAGGACAGCTTACTTGAAAAAAATCCTTATCTCAGCTGGAGAAGCAAGTGGAGATTTCTACGGCGCTAAACTGGCAGCTGAAATATTAAGACAAATGAAAAATAAAGTATCTATTATAGGTTTTGGCGGACCCAATATGTCGGCTTCAGGTATTGCTATTAAAATCAATCCTGTCGAACATGCTGCTATAGGTTTTTGGGAAGTTATAAAAAATATATTTACTCACTTAGCTTTGTATCGTAAAGCAGTAAGTATCATGAAAAAAGAAATGCCAGATGTTTTAATAGTAATAGATAGTCCCGCTTTTCATATGCCCCTAATAAAACACGCAAAAAAAATTGGTATTAAAAAAGTTATATATTACAGCACGCCTCAAGTGTGGGTATGGAAGTCGGAAAGAATTGCTAAACTCAAAAAATATACTGATATGTGTTTTGTTGTACTTCCGTTTGAAGAAAACTTGTTAAAAAAGGCAGGAATTAACGCTAAATACTTTGGCCATCCTATGGCTCCTTATTTAACTCCTTCTAAGCCGTCTTCAAAGCAAAAGATAGTAGGCGTATTTCCAGGTAGCAGAATAAATGAGATAAAAGCCTTCACGGAAGATATTCTTAAGTCCTGCGCGCTGATTAAACTATCTTTGAAAAATGTGAGGTTTGTAATCTTTAAAGCTGATACCATAAAAGAAGAAATCCTTAGGCCATATCTTAATAAATATCAAGGTCTTAAAATTCATATTGCTAATGGAAATGATTTGAAACAAAAATCTTCACTAACGGCGGCGATTGCTAAGTCGGGGACAGTAACACTGGAACTGGCAATTATGGGTATTCCAATGGTAATAGTATATAAGGTTTCTTCCTTGTCCTACATAATAATGAAAAATATTATAAAACTTAAGTATGTAGGATTACCAAATATCTTACTAAATAAAGAAGCGGTTAGGGAATATCTGCAACATGATTTTCGACCAGACCTGGTGAGCCGTGAAGTAATAGCTATATTAAAAGATAAGAAACATAAAAATAATATAATAAAAGACTTAAGTTCATTGCGCGTGAAAAGTGGCAAGGCCTCAAAAGTTGTCGTGAATATTGCTAAAGCCATAATCAATGAGACGCGCTTGTGATTTATATATATAATATATTACTTTACCTTATGGCACTCATTGCTTCGCCTTTTATTATAGTTATTTTATTGTTAAATAAAAAATGGCGTATGAGTTTGTCTGAAAGGTTTGGTTTTATAAGCAAATCTTCTATAGCTGAAATGGAAAATAAAAAAGTCGTTTGGTTCCATGCGGCATCAGCTGGAGAAGTACAGGCGCTTGCACCAGTTGTTAAAGAATTTAAATTAATGAAACCGGATAAGTGTTTGATTGTTACAACTACAAGTATGAACGGAAAGAAAAAAATAGAAAAAGAACTGCAAGGAATTATTGATTGTGCTTTTTTGTTACCACTGGACATTGATTTCATAATGAAAAGTGTTGTTAATAAGATTTGTCCTGAGGCCATAGTGATTGTAGAGACTGAACTTTGGCCTAATTTTCTCAATATAGCAAAAAACAAAAAAATACCAGTGATAATGATAAATGGCAGAATTTCAAGGAAAAGTTTTAGGTTTTATTATGTCTTTAGATTTTTCTTTTCTGTAGTATTAAATAAGTTTGATGTATTAATAGTTCAAAGCGAGAAAATGCTTCGTAGGCTGAGGCGCTTGGGTGTGAAAAATAAAAAAATTATCATTATGAATAATACCAAGTTTTCCTTTGAACTTGATAGTGTCCGTACTGAAGAAATAAAGAAAGCTGATAAAAAAGGTAAATTGATAGTGGTGGCAGGCAGCATTAGGGAGGGCGAAGAAGCTATTGTAATTAATGGATTTGTTTCAGCCAAAGTCAAAAACTCGGTTCTTGTAATAGCTCCACGGTATTTAAATAGAGTAGCGGTTATGGAAAAGCTTATCATACAAGCCCACTTGAAATATGTTTTATGGAGTTCTTTTAAGAACTTTAGTAACATTACTGATTATGATGTGGTTATTATAGATACTATAGGTGATCTTTCGTATGTATATGCAGCTGGGGATGTCGCTATTATAGGCGGTGGCTTTATGAAATTTGGTGGTCATAATCCTATGGAAGCTGCTGCGGCAGGATTACCTATGATTATAGGTAAATATATGTATAATTTTGAGGATACTGCAGATTTATTTACTAAAAACGGTGGCGCTTACAGAACTTTTTCGAGCGACGAAATAGCTGATAAATTACGATTATTGTTGACAGATATCACTTTAAGAACTTCAAATGGGGAGCTTAATAAAAAAATAGTAGAGCGTTTTCGTGGTTCTGCTTCCACAACAGCGATGTTGATAGATGAAATATTAATTGATTATAATAAAAGTTTATCAGTTTGATTACCGAGTGCCTTTGTAGATAAACAGAAATTAAATTGCGCAATAATGAAAATTATATTGGAGAAAATTAATGTTTGAAAACTTTTGGTATCAAACAGTATCAAGTAAAAAGAAAAGTCTTTTGCAATTTGTATTTTATGTTTTTTTGTTATTTATTTCAATTTTTTATGGTTTAGGACTTTTCTTAAGAAAAAAACTTTATCAGTATAATATTCTCAAAGCAAAATCTTTTGGGGTAAAAATTATTTCAGCAGGAAATATAACTATGGGAGGTACGGGTAAAACTCCATTTATAGAAGAAATTGCTAAGAGGTTAATCAGTGAAGAAAAAAGCGTAGTCATTGTTTGCAAAGGTTATAAGCGCAATAAAAAACAGCCATTAAATGTTGTTTCTGATGGAATAAAAATTTTATTAAAGCAGGAAAATGCTGGTGATGAAGCATTTATGCTTGCCAGATCAGTACAAAAAGCTAAGGTGATAGTGGCTGATGATAAGTTAATGGGTATTGCTTATGCGGTCAAATTATTTAATCCTGATTATGTCTTGTTGGATGATGGTTTTCAAAAGAGGGGAGATATTGCTAAAGCGAAGCACTGTGTCCTTATTGATGCGATAAATCCAGTAGGGTTTGGACGGCTTTTTCCAGCTGGGATGCTTAGAGAGCCCATGAGCGAAATTAAACATGCTGATGCAGTGATTATTACTAATACTAATCTTGTGGAACCAGAAAAAATTATAAGAATTAAACAAATGATCAGGAGCTTCAATATATATATAATGATTTATGAAAGTGAGCATCATCCTAAAATTGTTTATAATATTTCAAATGCGGAAAAGTTTGATCCAGATGTGCTTGATGGTAAAAAAATAATAGCTTTTTCAAGTATTGGTAATCCACTTGGATTTGAAAAAACATTAAAGGCTCTTGGCGCAAATATGATAATTGCTTTAAGGTTTCGTGATCATCATAAGTTAAGTAAAAAGGAAATGGGCGCAATTATTAAGCTATATGATAGAACGCAAGCTTCAATGATTTTAACTACCGAGAAGGATGAAGTAAAGATTGACAAGAAATATGTAAGTAATTCAAGTGTTTATGCCTTGAAAATAGGCATGCTTATAAAAAATATAAAGCAACTTGAAGCGAAGCTGACGATATAATGAAAAAAGCCCTTGTAATACGATTTTCTTCAGCGGGAGATATATTACTCACGAGGCAGGTAATTGTTAATTTGCAAAAGTCCGGTTATCAGGCGCATTTGATATGCAAAGAAAAGTTTATAAAAGCTGGTGAGGCAGTAAAACCTGACAGAACAATTAAATATTCAGATAATTTTTTTGCACTTGTTTCGATTTTGTCGGCAGAAAAGTATGATGTTATTGTTGATTTACAAAGAAACCTAAAATCATTTTTACTAAGATTACTAATAAAAGCAAAGATAAAGAAATTATATAACAAGGATTCAGTGAAGCGCAGGCTTATGGTTCTTTTTAAATGGTTCTTGAGCGATAAAACAAGTGTTACTGATAAATATTTACAGGCCGTAAGTAAGCTTACAGGATTAAAACTTATTCCATCCAAAGTTATTAATTTAAAGAGCAAAAGGGTAATTAACATCCTGATTCATGCTGGAGCAAAATGGAAAAATAAAAGATGGCCGTTTATTGCCGATCTAATACCAGAACTCCTAAAATTCAAAAAGGTTAGAGTTGTATTGACGGGTGTTAAGGATGAGGTTGATAGTACAATGTTGTCTTTGTATAATAAAGACAAACGAGTTAGAAATATAATTGGGAAAACTGATTTTAGTTCTTTGCTTAAAGAGATAGCAAAAACAGATGTATTTATTGGTAATGATACTGCTGCGGCACATGCATCAAAGCTTTATGGAAAGCTGGCTTTGATATTTCTTGGTCCCACTGTTTCGGCTTTTGGTTTTATAACTAACAAAGATTATATAATAATGGAAAATCACGAACTTATGTGCAGACCTTGTCACTTACATGGTGGAGATAAATGTCCAATTGACAGTTTTGATTGTATGAAATCTATAACTGTTGCCATGGTGATAGACAAGATAAAAAAAATAATAATATGAGGATTATATTATGAAAATTAGTGCTGTTATAGTTACTTACAATGAAGCTGCAAATATTGAGCGCTGCTTACAGAGTTTGGATTTTTGTAATGAAATTATCATAGTTGATTCTAATAGCACTGATAAAACAGTAGCTCTGGCCAAAAAATACACAAATAAAATATTTTTACATGAATTTAATGGATTTTCTGATATAAAAAATATTGGAATTGATAAAGCTCATAATGATTGGGTACTTTCTATAGATGCGGACGAAGTAATATCACCTGCACTAAAAAATACAATTCTCAGTATAGGCAATCGACATCTAAAATTTGAAGGTTATTATATTAAAAGAAACGATTTCTTTCTTGGCAAGGAAATTAAACATTGTGGTTGGAACAATGATTATCAATTACGACTGTTTAAAAAATCAACTGGTCGTTTTGATGGTAGAGTGGTACATGAAAGCGTTAAACTTTTAGGTTCTGTAGGAAAAATAAATGAACCGATTTATCATTATTCTTATCCTGATACCAAAACTTATTTTAATAAAATGAATAGGTACACCACTTTGCAGTCAAAAGTTAAGCTCAAGCGTTTTCTTATTATTCGAATGATGTTTGCTCCTTTCTTAAAGTTCTTCAGAATGTACTTTGTTAAATTTGGATTTCTTGATGGTTTTCAGGGCTTTGTTTTAAGCATTTATAGTGGCTTTTCTGAATTTATAAAGTATTCAAAAATGTATGAAGCAAAAAATACAGCAGGAAATAATTCCATATTGTTAAAGGCCCCAAATTGGATTGGGGATGCAGTTATGATGACAATGTTTTTGAAAGAAGCAAAAAGATTATACAAAAAGGTTATTGTGGTAGTGACCAGCCCTGCGGTCAGGGCAATATTGGAAAATAATAGCTATATAGATAATATTATTGTATATGATAGAAAAAATTTAAATTCAACATTAAATGCTGCAGCAACTTTAAAAAAAGAGCATATAGATGTAGGTGTGTCTTTTTCACCGTCGATTTCCTCATATATTTTTCTTATATTGGCAGGAGTAAAGTTGAGGGTAGGATACGATGCTGATTGCGGAGGATTATTATTACATAAAACTTATAAACAAGACAAAACCCATAAAAGAGAACATATAACACAGGAATATAATAAAATAATGTATCTTGTAAATAGTGGTTTTGATTTTTCATTTTCAAAACAAAATCTTACAGGAAGATCAGCTTCTAAAAATAGACATAACAAATTAGCCATTAAACATATTCTAATAGCTCCATTTGCGATTTTTGGCCCTTCTAAGATGTGGCCACTGGAGTATTATTCTGAATTAATTAGGCTTATATTAATTAAAAATATTAATACTACAATAACTATAACCGGAATTGAACAAGATAAAAGTTTCTTACTTCCAAGAGCTATAACCGAAAATAAGCGTTTTTTTGATTTGCGTGGAGAAGATTTGACTAAAGTGATACCAACAATAAAAAACTATGATTTGTTTATAGGAAATGATTCTGGAATTATGCATATTGCCGATGCTTTTGAAGTTCCGGTGATTGTTATATATGGCTCGACTGCACCATACTGGGGAGGTCCTATCGCTTCGAAAGCAATACAGTTTTATCAAGGGCTTGATTGTCAGCCGTGTTTTGAGAAAACATGCAAACTTTTGCATTATAATTGTTTAAAAAATATTAAGCCATTAAAAGTTTATGAGAAAGTTCGAACATATTTATAAATATAAATTGTTTTATTTTTTTGTTGAGAAAATTATTTGACCCCATTGTGAAGGGTTTTCAATAAAATCTTCTTTTCCGGTCCAAGTTGCTTGGTTGTTTCTTCCTAAAAGGTTGTCTGCATTATCAATAACAGTATTAAAACCTAAGGTTTTATCTTTTATGCTACAAAAACATCTAATATCAAAGTTATACCATGGAATAAAAGCTTCTATAATCCAGCCGCTTTTCTTTTGGGTATAAAATATTATTGGTTTAATGAGAGGGGACTGCTTGGTACAGTTCCATGATTGCGTATCTGGAGAAGCTTTAATAATAATTCTAAAATCATGTGATGTAAAAGCTTCTCTCATAGGATTGGCATGAGAGTCTGTGCATAAAGTCAATTCTAAAGCGTCGCCATTCCATATATCACCGTGGTGTTGTACATTATTGCCTGGTGTTTTGTCGTTTATGTCGGCATACAGATATAAGTTGTTTTCATCGAAACCAATGTAGATAGTACCAGATGAAGTTTTATTATTTCTAATCAATTTGCTATTTATCTCGAGTGGCAATGAGGTAATTTTCTCTGAAAATATGCCATCAATTATTGCATTTGGTACCGACTTTACTGTGATTAAAGGTCTTTTTATCAAGGCGTTTATTGATGAGTTGTGAACTTGTCTTGATGGTAAAACCTCAATTGTTGCATTTGATTGACTTAGGTCTTTAGCAATGATTGTATTAGTAATAAACAGCGAAATTATTAGTACTATTTTGTATATCATCAATGCCTCCGTTTTTTAAGCTATTAGGTATAACAATAACATTATATTTAGCACAAGTAAATTGTAAAAAAATATTAAACTTGCAAAATAGTGCCGATTTTGTTATAAGATTATGGTTAATTAGTTTGGCGGTGTAGCTCAGTTGGTTAGAGCACTCGGTTCATACCCGAGTTGTCGGGGGTTCGAATCCCTCCGCCGCTACCAATTTTTATTAAAAGGCTTAATTTGTTAAATATTTGAAGATAAAGTGATAAAGATTGGAGTAAATAGAAATGGACTTACCTGCGTATTTCTCGAAAAATATTCATAAATATATATCTTATGGAGATACTGTAGTCATTGCTTTGTCTGGGGGACCTGATTCCGTAGCGCTACTTCATTTGCTGATTTCAATAAGCAAAGAATACAAAATAAAATTATTTGCAGCTCATTTTAACCATAAGTTACGCGGGAAAGCGAGTTTGGCAGATGCGAGCTTTGTTAAAAAACTCTGTACATTAAAAGGAATACCTTTTTTTACAGCCGAAAAAGATATTAAAAAACTTTCACTTGAAAGAAAAGGTGGAATAGAAAAAAATGCAAGAATAGAGCGATATAAGTTTTTGATTAAATGCGCGATGAAGGTGAAGGCAGATAAGATTGCTGTCGGTCATAATCTTGACGATAATGCAGAGACAGTCTTTATGAGAATTATTTATGGAGCTGGTAGTGAAGGTTTGTCTGGAATCTCGGATGTACGAACAATAACTCCTTCGGCTTTTGATTTAAAATACGATAAATCACAAAAACATTCTTTTACGATGATAAGACCTTTATTGGGTTTGAAAAAGAGTGAGATACTTACTTATCTTAAACAAAATGCTATTAAATTTGTAACAGATAAATCAAATTTTAAAGATATTTACCTAAGAAATAAGTTACGAAACTGGTTAATTCCTGAGATTGCAAAAGCTTTTAATCCTCGTTTTAAGGAAACGCTTGCTTCCACAGGTTTGATATTGGCGAGTGAAAATGACTATCTGACAGCAACTTCTTTGGAGGCATATAAATCATCTGTTAGCTTAAACAAGGACAGCATTCAAATAAATATAGCGAAATTTTCTGTCTATCATAAAGCACTACAGCGAAGGGTAGCGAGAATGGCGCTTAAGTATTTATTTAAAAGTTCAAGAAAAGTTGGTTTTGAGGCAGTAGAGCTGGTACTATTATGTGCTTTAAATCATAAATCCATGCAATTACCAGAAGGATACTTTTGTTCAGTTAAAAATAAGCTTATGACGATATCTCGAAAAAAAAATAATCCAATTGTAGAGCCAGTTCTTATAGTTCCAGAAAATGGCATGATTGTGGATTTTGACCATACTAAGTTTCTATTTAAAATAATGAAGCATGTTAAAAAACTGAATTATAAAAATAAAAATAAAGCTTTTCTCGATATGAGTTTGCTTACTTTTCCTTTGGCAATTAGATTTAGAAAGGCAGGAGATAAGTTTATGCCTTATGGCATGGCAAAACAAGTACATCTCAAAAAGTTTTATAATTCAAATAACCTTGAACAAAATAATTCTTTGATAACAGATAAGAATAAAGTAATTTGGATTACTGGTGCGCGTATTGATGATAGGGTGAAAGTATCTAATAACACAAAAAATATTTTAAGTATTGAAAAAATCAAATAATCATTATTAATATATTTTGCTTGAATATAATATCAAATATTATTTGTTGAAATCTAAAGGCTAATTTGAAACCCAAAAAACCGCTTGATTTATTGGCTAATCTTTATTATCATAGATTTAAGAAGCATTGTAATAAACCTTCATTTTTTGTTATAAGCATATTTTATGCAGTGAAATATGGGCTTTTGTATATGTGATTTAATTACAGTAGTTTAATGAGGACAATATGATAAATTTAAAATACAGTGGTACCTTACAATCAAAAGAGATTATCAATCAATTAGTGGACGAGCTTATTGATATTTCCAGAATTTCAGGTTGGGAATACTCACTTATAAAAGATAATTTTCTCACCTTGACTATGAAAACATCTTCCTCGAATGAAAGTATCATTAAAGATCTTGAAGCTATGGAAACAAGGGCTTTAAGTAGTTCGGAAGTTTTTTTGGAAGGAATAAGTATAAAAATTAAGCCAGATTATGAGCCACTTAGAATAACATTTGATAAAACAGGCAGATTGTCTACAATCGCTTTTCTTTCAACAAAAACATCAAGTATTCAAAAAAAATTGACAATAAAAAAGTATGAGTTTTTGTATTATCCATTTGTAAAGGTTCATACAATGGGTGCGGAGTATCATATACAGGTTGTAAAACTGTTAGATTATATAAAGAAAAAATATGTAAAAGATTTGGAAGTTATAGATTCTTCTTTCTTTTGGGAAACACGCGATGACGAAATGCTTCGTGTGAAAATATGGAAGTCATCCATAAGACAAAAAAGTAGGTAACATTTTTAACCATGATTTTTTTATGACAATTAATTAGGAGGATTTAATGATAAAGAAAATAGCAGTAATGACTACTGGTGGAGACGCTTCGGGTATGAATGCGGCAATAAGAGCTGTTGTAAGAACAGGCATTGCCAACGGTATTGAAGTTATGGGTATTCAAGAAGGTTTACACGGTCTTGTGCATAATCAATTTATAGCAATGGATTTGGCCTCGGTAGGAGGTATTATTAATCGTGGTGGTACTATTCTTCATACGGTTCGTTCAAAAGATTTTCACAAGAAAGAAATCAGAAAAATTGCATATGATTATCTAAAGGATCGTAAAATTGATGGTTTGATATCTATTGGCGGAGATGGTTCCAGAAGAGGACTTTATGCTATAACAAAAGAAACTGGCATACCTTCGTGTTTTATTCCAGCATCAATAGATAATGATGTCTATGGCACTGATTATACAATAGGCTTTGATTCGGCTATTAATGTAGGTCTTGATGCAATTGATAAGATAAGAGATACAGCAGCCTCCCACGAGCGTATTTTTATTGTTGAAGTAATGGGCAGAGAACATGGTTTTGTGGCACTTGAAGTCGGTTTGACAGGTGGAGCCGAACTAATTTTGATTCCTGAATTTAAGAAAGATCTTGATATGAAAAAAATTGCTGCAGTTTTAAATAATGGATTAAAAAGAGGAAAGAACAGTTCCATTATAGTTATGGCAGAAGGCGTTGGCCGTTCAGCTGAGTTTGCAAGAAAAATAGAGAAAGCAACTGGTATGGAAACAAGATATACAGTATTAGGTTATATACAACGCGGAGGAGCTCCAACAGCTGTTTCTCGCAGACTTGGACTTGTGTTTGGTTATGAGGCTGTAAAGTGTTTAATAAAACTTAAAAAGAAACAAAGCATGATGGTTGGCATGCAAGGTAATAAAGTCGTAGTTTTGGATATGAAAAGTGTTATAGGTAAAGAACGAAAGATAGACACAGCGGCTTACAAAATGAATAGGGTTTTTTCGATATAAACCGGAGGGTTTTTTGACAAAATTACAGTTTTTTGGTGCTGCAAGAGAAGTAACTGGTTCAATGCATGTAATTGAAAAGGATGGCTACAAACTCTTAATTGATTGCGGAATGATTCAGGGTAAGAGAAAGGAATCATACGACCGTAATAGAAATATTGCTTTCCCAGCATATGAAATAAATGCGATGATATTAACACATGCACATATAGATCATAGTGGAAATATTCCAACGCTGATAAATCAGGGTTTTAAAGGAAATGTTTACAGCTCGTATGCCACAAAAGACTTATGCGAATTAATGCTTCCAGATTCTGCTTATGTGCAATTAAAAGATTTAGAATATGTAAATAAAAAAAGACTTAAACAGGGCAAGACCTTGTTTGAACCTTTGTATAGTATAGAACAGGCTGAGGCCTCACTTAATTATTTTGTGACTAAAAATCTTGGTGAAAAAATTACTTTTAGAGAAGACATAAGTGCTTATCTTCTTAATGCAGGACATATACTTGGTTCTACTATGGCTGTTGTAAAACTTCAGGAAAAAGATAGAGAAATAAAGATTGGCTTTACTGGTGATTTGGGACGCAAAAGTCTGCCTATACTTGCTGACCCAGATCAGATAAGGGATGTGGATTATCTTGTGGTTGAGTCAACTTACGGTGGTCGTGACCACAAACCAGTAGCAACGGCCTATGCCAAACTGGCAGCAATAGTTACTGATACATACAATAAAGGTGGAAAAATTATTATACCTGTTTTCGCTGTCGAGAGGGCTCAGGAAGTTTTATATGTTTTAAATAAATTATTTCTGACAAATAAGATTCCTCCAATGCCTGTTTTTGTTGATTCTCCTTTGACAGTAAAAGTTACTGAAGTATTTAATAGACATGCCGAATGTTTTGATAAAGATATGCTTAAATTTATTGCCGATAATAATGATCCTTTTCATTTGGATCTTGTAAAATATACCGTGAGTGTGGATGATTCTAAAGCAATAAATGATTATGTAAAGCCATGTATAATTTTGTCAGCAACTGGTATGTGTGAAGCTGGTCGAATATTGCACCATTTAAAAAATAATATTGGAAATCCAAAGAATACGATACTCATAGTTGGATATCAGGCAATCAATACTTTAGGTCGCAGGCTTGTAGAGGGCGAAAAGCTTGTTAAAATTTTTGGAGATTCATATAATGTTCAGGCACAAGTAACAGTAATAAATGAGTTTTCAGGTCATGCAGGGCAGAAAGAATTAATTAAGTTTATACAAGCAACTTCAAAAATGAGCGAAGGAAGGTTAAAGAAAATATTTCTTGTTCATGGTGAAGAAGGCCAGCAGGAAGAACTCATACACGCTTTACATAATTGTGGAATGCAAAATGTTGACAATCCTGGACCTGGTGAAGAAGTAATTCTTTAATGTTGTAAATACAATGGCATTAAAAAAAGGTGAAAATGATACAATTTAACAATGTAACAAAAGTTTTTGAAAAGGATATTATGGCCTTAGAAAATGTATCTTTTACTATTGAAAAAGGGGAGTTTGTTTTTATCTCGGGTCCATCTGGAGCTGGGAAAAGTACCGTCTTTAATCTTTTGTATAGAGAAGAAAAAACTGACACTGGAAACATAATTGTAGAAAATAATGACATTGCACACTTGCCTAATAATAAAGTACCCTTGTACAGACGACGCATAGGCTTTGTGTTTCAGGATTTTAAATTACTTTTTGATCGTTCTGTATTTGATAATTTATCACTTCCATTAATAATAACTGGATATCCTCAGGGTTTTATTCAAATAACAGTCTTGGAAGCCATAAAAAAAATTGGTCTTTCAGGTAAGGAAAAGCTTAATCCATGGCATTTATCTGGTGGTGAAAAACAAAAGGTTGCGATTGCGCGTGCCACTATTCTTAATCCGTCTATTATTTTGGCTGATGAGCCAACTGGAAACCTTGATGAAGAGAGTTCATGGCAAATTATGAATATGTTTAATGAACTAAATAATAAAGGCACAACTATACTAATAGCTACTCACAATAAAAACATCACTTCTAAAATGAACAAGAGAATAATTATGCTTGAGCACGGAAAGGTGGTGCCAGCATGAGGTGGCTTAAAGAAGTCTTTTTAAATTTTAAACGCAGTGGTTTTATGAGTTTGATTTCAATAGGTACTATAATACTTGCTGTGACTGCACTGGGTGGTTATTTTATAATTAATGAGTCCATTAATTATACAGTTAAGCAAGTACAACAAAAAGTTGAAGTTGTTGTTTTCCTTCATGACGGTATACAAAAAGATAAGATTGACAGTATCATATCAGAGGCGCAGTCAACTCTTGATGTTAAAGAAATAAAGTTTATTTCCAAGGAAGAGGCGTTTATAGATTATGTAAAGGATCCTGATATAGCAGGCATTATGAAAACCTTTAGTACTAATCCATTGCCTGACTCTATCAATGTCAAATTAAATCAATATTCTAAAAATAATATAGATAAGATAGTTAAGTTTTTTGATTCAAAAGAAGGCATTGAGGATATACAGTACGGTGGCAGCGAAATTGAGAATATGATAAATATAATTGAAGTTGTTAAAATGATTGCTGGTGTTGTAGGTATAATTTTTATCGTTTCCTCCTTATTGGTAGTTTCAAACATCATCAGACTGACAGTTTATGCCAGAAGACAGGATATATATGTATTTCGTATGATTGGCGCTTCTGAGTCGTTTATACGCATGCCTTTCATAGTGGAAGGAATTGTACATGGTTTTATAGGGGGCTTAATTGGTTGGGGACCATTATATGCAGTTGTTAATATTTTAATAAGCCAGATCAGGAAAGAAACAGGTATGGATTTGTCGGAGTTTTATCTTTTTAAGCCCATGTTTTTTAATGTGAAATTTATGCTTGGATCTATAGGAGCGGGAGCTTCTCTCGGCTTTTTGGGGGCTATATCTGCACAATGGAAGCTTTTTAAGTGAAATTCAAGGCGGTTTTATTAAGTCTTTTACTTTTGTTTAGTTTTTTGTTTGTTTCAGTAAATACCATATCGGCTTTGGATTCAGATACATCAAATGTTGAAGTAAAGGATTACAAGGCTAATCTTGATAAAACTAAAAACGATCTCAATTCTATTAGAGCAGCCATAAAGCTTGAGCGTGAAAATATAGAGAAAGAGAAATACCGTGAAAAATCAACTACCAAATCCATACAAAAGATTGAAAAAAAACTTGATATAACTCGCAAGGAACTTAATGTCTTTAAAAATAATATAGGTATGCTCGAAACAAACATCTCTAACTTAAATAAAAGAATCAAAGATGCTGAAAATCAAAAAGAGTTAAGAAAGAAAGTTGTCATGGAGACCCTCAGAAGACAATACGAGCAACAAGATAAAACTTATATAAAGTTTTTGTTTAGATCTGGAGGAATAGCTGATTTTATAAAAAATTATAAGTTCGTAAAAATTTTATCTCGTAAAAATGCAGATGTGGTTGAGGAATATATCATAATTTTACAAAAATTAGATTCTGACAAAGCGGCAATCTTAGATTATAAAGGTGAGCTTAATGTTGTAAAAAAAGATAAAGAAGACCAGTGGAAACAATTTAAAAATGAGTCAGCTCAGAAAAAAACTTTACTTAAGAATATACAATCAAATATAAAAGAACGCTCGGACATGGTAAAAGAGCTTGAGCTATCCGCAAGAAAACTTAATAAATTAATTGATGATATGCCTGTAGTAAAAGAAATACTAAACAAGGAAGCCGCAGTTGCATTTATTCAAAATAAAGGTAAGTTTGCTTGGCCAGTTGAGGCGGGATATATCTTGGCGAAATTTGGTAAGTATAAACATCCGCAATTTAAATCTATAGTTGAAAATCGTGGTCTTCATATAAGCGAGCGCTATGGAGCTCCTGTCTTTTCTGTGTTTTCTGGAGTGGTTAGATATGCTGATTGGTTTGAAGGTTATGGAAAAATGATTGTAATTTTGCATGCAGAAGGTTATTACTCCATATACGCTCATCTTTCAGAATTAAATACTACTGTAGGTAGCAAGGTTGGTATTAGGCAAGTAATAGGTAAAGTAGGAGATACAGAATCGTTTTTTGGTAATGAATTGTATTTTGAACTTAGAAATAAAGGTGTGCCAGTTGACCCATTGAGATATCTAAAAAGAAGATAATAAATTAACTTTTTCTACCTTTTGACCTTCATAAGAACTACAAAACCCAAGCATATGAAGATAATATTTGCCATCCATGCCGCAAGAATCGGAGGCATTACTGCTACCTTTCCAAGCGAAAGCCCAATAGTAACAAAGCCCATATAAAAGAAAGAAATTATTATTGTTGTGATAAAACCAAGGGCCGCGTTTAAAAAGCTTCGAGTTGTAGAAAACATAAAAGGTATTGAAATTCCAAGTAAAGCAAAAATAAAAGTCGCAAAAGGGAAGGCTAATTTGAGATGAAGATTTGTTTCTTCCTCTCCGGCATTAAAGCCACTCTCTTTTAAAAGTTTTATGAGCTTGTTTAGTCGAAATATATTTACGGTCAGAGTATCTTCAGGACTTTTTTTTCTAACTACGAAATCTTCTGGCGCGTCTTTTACCTGTAAGGTGTACAAAGAAAACTTATTTACTTTGGTTTCAATACTGTTGCTAAAATTGCGAATCACCGTGTCTTTTAAAAGCCACTTATCTTTGTCCCAAGTTCCTTCTCGGGCATCAAGTCTTTCGACAATGTTAAAATTATTATCTATGGTGAGAATACATACCCCACGCATTAAACCTATCAAGCCGTCAAAGTACTTAATGTAAAATACCTTGCCACCGGATGAAAGCTTTGCTAAGTCCTGCCTTATTTCGGTTGAAGCGTTACCTTTTTTTTCTATTAATACATCTTTTATGTATTCTGCTTTTTCATAAGCGCGCGAAACCAGAGTCTCGTTAATTATTATAGAGCCGAGACTAACAATTAAAGCAAAAGCTAAAATTGGTTTTATAACAGAAAAGAAGTCAACTCCGGCTGATTTAATTGCATTTAATTCATTAGTCCTATTTAATTGGCTGAAAACATATAGTATAGATAAAAGCATAGAAGAAGGAAGTGCTTCGGTGGCTAAAAAAGGTAGTTTGAAAAGGAAATAGTTAATAACAAGTATTAGGGGTGGTCTGAATCTTAACATAAGCGGAGTTTCGTCAAGTAAATTCGAAATCAGTATGAATAAAACTATGGCAGAAATAATTAGAATAAAAGATTTTATGATTTCTTTTAATATATATTTATATAGTATTTTCATTTTAAAGTCACTTGTCTTTTAAATATGTGTTTTATGCCCATAAATATTAACAGAAGCATTCCTGCGCCTGCTAAAAATATATTTGGTAGCCAAACAGCTAAAAAATAATTCATTTGTCCTTTGTAGCCATAATTTTGACCTATGGATAATAAAACATAATATATAAATATAAGTACGAGAGAGTAGGCAATGCCCCCGATACGGCCGCCCTTTCTTGTCATCAGACCAAGAGGAATCCCGATTATAGCAAAAGCAATAACTGCGAAGGGAATAGAAAATTTTTTATGAAATTCAATAAATAGCCAATTCTTATCATGTTTACTTTGTTTTCCTTTTTTTATTTCTGCTGATATCTCTTCGCCAGTCATTTCTCTTGTGCCTTTCATATCGTCTGTGTCGTTTTTATTTTTGAGGAGGTTTTTCATATCAAGGTCCACATAATTGGTATTAAAAAATATTTGACTTAATTTATCAGGATCAGCATAAGACGCAAGTTGTATAGTACCGTTTTTGAGTTTTAAGGCAAGTCGATAACTCTTCTCGTCACTGATAATCTCGCCCTCGCGGGATAAAATTACTTTTGCTGGAGAGTTTGTGCCGGAATTATCTTTAACAAATACTATGACATTTTTTAATAAGTCGTTTTTATTGTCTTTGTCACCAATATAAAAAACATAATCATCAAAATCGTTAATAAAAATATGTTTCTGCACTATGATACTTGAGCGTTTCTTTATAATGTCATAATATATTTTTTTATAAGAAAGATTAGCGGCAGGTAAGGTGTAATTGTTGAATAAAATCATCATAATTGTTACAAATATCGCAAGATATATAGACGGCATGACTATGGCTTTTACGCTTATCCCAGAGGCCTGCATGCCGTGATATTCATTATCCTGAACCATTCTGGAGTAAGTAAGCAAAACTCCAACTAAAAAAGCCATTGGTACTGTCACCGCCACGGTAGATGGGAGTAACAGAAATAACAGTTGTGTGACTCTAAAGATGCTAACGCCATATTCTATTACAAGGTCGCTCATTACAAAAAGGGAATTCATAACAAGAAAAAAAGTAAATATAAAAAAACCTATTAAAGACACCATAGAAACTTCTTTGATTATACTTTTATTGAGAATCTTCATTTAATGATTTCCTTTGTTTGTTTTAACCCTTCAAAATAGTCAATGTAATATTTTCTCATGCTAAGGCCAGGTAAGGCAACATCAATTTCTCTGGTATAGATCCGCTTGTTAAAGAGTTCTGACATTTCCCAGCTTTCCCATGGTTCTGTGTATATAAACAAACAATTTTGTCCATTGAGGGCTTGGGTATTATTCCAAAATCTGTAATTTTTATTTGATTCGTGCTTCAACAAAACATGGAAATATGGCTGTCTGGACATATAAAAACTTAGTAAACTTGCCATTTGATAATGTCGTGAAGCCAAAAATATTTTAGCTTTATCAGGAGTAGAAGTATAAATAGTGTCAAGTTCAGTGGCGAGTTCTTTATATCCATAGCTTTTATTAAGTGGATTATTTTTTTCTGGTATTGTGATAATTGGTTTGACTGCCTGAGTGAAAGCGAGTGTTATTAGGATAATACTTGGAAAGATAACGGTAAAGGAAATTATTTTAAAAAGTTTTGGTTTTAGGGAAACTAAATATTCAGAAGTCAAAAAGAATAAAGGTAGAAAAGCAAAGATAGGCCAGTTGGCTTCAATTCGACTTTTAAAACTTAAAATAAAGAATGGAATTATAGAAGCCCAAAATAATGTGCTGAAGGCGAAATTCAAATTAAATGATGGTTTTTTTATGTTCTTTATAAAAGCAGGAATAAAAATAATAATAAGTAGTGGCGAGATAAGTCCTATCTGTGAAAATAATAGTTCTATAAAATACTTAAAGGTAAAAGGGCTTGTGGCTCCTCCGCGAATTAATAAATATTGAACTGTGGCGAAGTCGTGAGTGAAATTCCAATAAATATAAGGAAGACTGAAAATTAATGTAAATAGTGATAATAAAAGAAAGCCCTTCAAGTATTTTTTAAAAGTTCCTGTTAGCAAGAGGAAGACAATTATTCCAAGATAGGTAGTACCCATAGTTAACTTTGACATGATACCAAGGCCGAGTAAAATACCAGCGTAACACCAATAACTATTTTTTATAGGTTCTTTTATAAGGTATGTGAGGTTGTAAAGAAATAAAGAATAAAAGAATACCATGACAGTGTCATGCATCATTAATACAGCGCCTATAGCATAAATTAGTGAAGCATTAATTAATAATATATTAATAAGATTTTCTTTATCATCTTTATCAGTAGGTCTAAATCTTTTGTAAGTGAAATACATTATAATCATTGTGGCAAGAGACAGTATAACGCTTCCGAGGCGAATGGTGAAAACAGTGCTTATTTTAGTGAAGAAAGTAAAAATCCAAATTACAAGGGCAACTACTGGACCTTGTTCATAATATCCCCAGTCAAGATGTCTTGCCCACTGCCAATAATACGCTTCATCTCCGAGTAGGGGAAGATAATTAATGTATATTAGTCGTATTAAAGTAACTACGGCAAATATTATAAATATTATATGCTTATTTTTCATAGTTCTCCTTATTTGGTCTTATATACAATATAAAACAATAATGTCTTATGAACAAGTAATATTTACAAGTATAAGTTATAAATGCAAGTATTGATTAATAAGAAATGTGGTTAAGATATTCAAAAAAATAATTTTATGTAGAAATTTAAGGGCTTTAATGCTATTATATTAGTATGACAAACACAGAAAACAATTTTTATGGCTTGGGGATCGCGCCGGGCCTGATAGAAGTAATAGAGAAGCTTAAGTTTACTACGCCTACGCCTATACAATTAAAGGCTATTCCAATAGGCATTGAAGGTAAAGATATTATAGGTATAGCGCAAACTGGCACAGGTAAGACGCTGGCTTTTGGCATACCTATGGTTCAGCGTTTGGCGCTTACAACTAAGGGTAAAGGCCTTATAGTAGTGCCTACAAGAGAACTGGCAGTTCAGGTAAATGAAACCATCATGAAGCTTGTGCCTGCTGTTGGAATGAAAACAGCGGTATTAATCGGTGGAGAATCTATGTTCCATCAGGTTAATGATTTAAAAGCTAATCCAAGAATCTTGATTGCAACGCCTGGACGACTTTTGGATCATATAGAAAGACGAACAACAAGAATTGACGACACAACTATTTTAATTTTGGATGAAGCAGATAGAATGCTTGATATGGGTTTCATGCCGCAGATAGATCGCATATTGCGAATGATACCTAAGGATAGACAAACCATGTTGTTTTCAGCAACTATGCCTTCGAGTATAGTTTCTATAGCTTCAAATCATATGAAACTTCCTGTAAGAACGGAAATCGCTCCACAGGGAACGGCTTCTGATTTGGTATCACAAGAAGTGCTTGTGGTAAAAAAAGAACTTAAAGCAACAGTGCTTCTTGAATTATTAAAAAAACACACGGGCTCAATACTTCTTTTTACAAGAACAAAAAGAGGCGCGCATAAAGTTGCACAGTCCTTGAGAAACTCCAGTCATCGTGCTGCTGAAATACATTCTGATCGCACTATGGCGCAGCGCAAAGAAGCACTTGCAGGTTTTAAATCAGGAAAACACAGAATACTTGTGGCGACTGATATAGCGGCAAGGGGAATAGATGTGAGTGGCATAGAAGTAGTTATTAATTATGATTTGCCAGATGATCCTGAAAATTATGTTCATAGAATTGGCCGCACAGGTAGGGCGGGACTTAAAGGTCATGCTATATCTTTTGCGACTCCTGACCAGCGTGGGGATTTGAAGAGCATAGAAAATATAATAAGAACAGTAATTCCTATATCTACACCGGACAATCTTCCTCTTGAAAAGTTTGAAGCATCTTTGCCAGCTTTTTCGTCAGGAAGAAAGTTTAAAGGAAAAGGCAGAGGTAGGGGCTATAGGTCTTAAGGTGAAAATATATATTACGCAACTCATATTTTAATTGCATAGGAGGGCGTCGTGAAGAAGTATGTAAAGCATCTATTAATTTTTGTTTTGTTCTTGCTCGCTTTAGGTGGAGCCATCATGCATTACGGTTATCATCCAGTGGCTAAGCATTTTTATGGTTGGGTGCCACTGATTTCTGCAATAATAAGCGTAGTTATTATTCCTTTATTCTTTATGTTTCGCAAAACAATTCACTGGGCATATATTCTTAATGGATTTACTGTCATAATAGGTGTAATTACAATGGTACATTTTTCAATAGTTAAATCGCCTATGATTGCGGTAACACTAATTCTAATAGCAAAACTTTATATAGGAAGAGCGATTTTTTGTATAGAAATTTTTAATCTTGAGAATGAAGCTTTTAAACCTAAGTTTTGGCAATATTTTAGATACCCACATATGGGGTTTTGGTATGTGCATTTAATACTTCTTTCCGTTGTGTATTTTCTCGGAAACATATTGTGGAGGTAAATAAACATGGACAAATTTAAATTTCCAAAACCAATGTGGTTTGTTTTGCATGCGATTATGTTTCCGTTTATTTTTTGGCTTGGGCATATAGTAAATTTTCCAAAATAAAAAAAACAAAGGAGAAGAAAATGAAAAAAAATCTGTTAGTGGTATTAGCTTTAGTGTTTTTTGCTTTTTCTGTAAAGGCTGGATTTGATTTTAGTTTATTTGGTGGTTATACTACGGTGACGATGGGAGAAATGAACACGCAAATACAAAATTTGAATGATAGCATTACACCAGATCCTGCTATTACAAAAAAAATGACGAAATTTACACAAGGTTTTATAGTAGGCGCGGAGACGGGGTTATCACCTATACCTGGACTTTCAATAGGTCCAAAAATTGAATTTATTGGTGGAATTTCAGGAGGGGTCGATCTAACCTCTGGTTCTGAATACTTGAAATATATTTATGCAGCTTCTTTAATTCCAGTAATGGGTGGAGCAACTTTTGTTGTTTCGCTTCCTGGATTACCATTTTCTTTTGGTGGTGGGGTACATGCTGGATATGCTTTCTCTATTGATAGTGCGACTTATAGCACCAAAATATCATCAGTTGAAGTAAGCAAAAGTGCAATGTTCTATGGTGGGGGATTTGTTGGAGAAGTAGATGCAAAAGTAAATGTTGGTTTAGGACCTATAGCAGGTGGTTTAGTTGTTGGTTACAGAATTGCCAATATTCCAGAATTAAAATGGGCTGCTGATAATGTGGATCTTGGAGTGAAAAAGGATGAGGTTCTCAAAAAGGAAAACGGTAACAATATGCCTTTTGATTTTGCTGGTCTTATTGTGGGCTTGAATTTAAGTTTTGGGTTTTAATTAAATAATAAATGTTTGTTAAAACAATATTATTATTAATTTTGTCCTTCTGCATCTTTGGTTGTGCAACAATAAAAGCAGATAAGCCTTTAATTGGCGGGGACAAAGATAGTCACGGCTGCATTGGCAGCGCCGGTTACTCTTGGTGTGAAGCGAAACATAAATGCCTTAGAGTATGGGAAGAGAAGTGTCAATAAAACCGGTTTAAGTATGATGGCTAAATAATAATGATTTGGAGCAAAATGAAAAAAATACTCATATATGTTATTTTAAGCATATTCTGCTTTTTACCATTTATTTCGGCAGCGCCATATTCGGGTGAACTATATAAATTTAAACAACCAGATGGCTCATTTGTAGATGTTAAGCTTTATGGTGATGAATATTATATATTGGCCGAGTCGTTAAGAGGTCATTCTCTAATTGTTGATCCTAAAACAAGAATAATTTGTTTTGCGAAATTATCAACAGATGGGAAAACATTAATTTCAACAGGAATCACTTATAATAATCTGTCAGATATTTATGCGGATAAACATGGATTAAGAGATAGAACTGGCAATCTTTTGAAAAAACACCTACATATTAATAGCGAAACAATAATGCAGACAATTAGTGAAAAAAGACAAAACCGAATTTACCAAAAAATGCATTCAATTTCTAATACCTCTTCTCTTTCTACGCTGGGAGCTAAATCTACCTCGTATAATGCTGCAAATGTGACAGGGAGTTATAAAGGATTAATACTTCTGATTGATTTTCCCGATGAGCCAGCAACGATTACAAAAACGCAGGTAGAAAATTTTGCGAATCTGATTGGCTATACTGAGTTTGGAAATAATGGCTCTGTAAGAGACTTTTATAAAGATGTATCAAATAATCATTTGGATTATACAAATTATGTAACTAATTATTATACAGCTTTGCATAATAAATCATATTATACAGATCCAACGAGAACATATTCGGAAGCGGCACAGGAACTTATTAGTGAAGCATTAAATAATTTGAAAAATGTTTATTCTTTCGATTTTACTACACTTTCAAACGCAGGTGGTTATATAACGGCTATTAATGTTTTCTATGCTGGACAATGTACTAATAATTGGGGAGAAGGTCTTTGGCCACATTCTTCAAGTATGGGATTTTATAGTTTTACTTCGGGCAGTTTAACAGCAGGTGATTATCAGATCACAAACATGAGAAGTGCTACTGGTGTGGATGAGCTCACTATTGCCACTTTCTGCCATGAAAATGGTCATATGCTTATGGGCTGGCCTGATTTGTACGATTATGGTCACGATTCCGCGGGTGTGGGTTATTATGATTTAATGGGTTCTGGCACAACTTATAAAAAAAATCCACCACCACCGAGTGCTTATCTAAGAGATATTGTAGGATGGGAAACTATATTGGGAAATTTGAATGCGTCAAGTACGGGGACATTTTATTTAGATTCTAATACTGCTTCCAGTTATAAGTTTGTAAATCCTGCAAACTCAAGAGAATCATTTTATGTAGAAAGCAGACAAAAAACTGGTCGTAGCACTAATTTGCCTGATAGCGGGCTAATGATATGGCATATTGACAGAGATGGAAGTAATGATAATCAACAAATGACAATGGCAAGCCATTACTTAGTATCTCTTGAGCAGGCAGATGGACAATTTCATTTAGAAAATAATTCATTTGTGGTCTCACAGGATTTATATAAAGCGGGATATGTAGTAAATTTTGATAATACAACTGTTCCAAATTCTAAGTGGTGGAGCACTGTTGCTTCTGGTTTTAATGTTGGAGATGTTGGTCCAGTAGCAACTACAATGTATTTTTCAATAGCTACTCCGACTGTCACGGCTACTTTTACTAATACTTTTACTATGACTGTTACAAAAACAATCACTAACACATTTACTAAAACAGTAACTTTTACGCTGACACAAACCACCACGCTAACTTTCACACAAACCATAACTAACACTTATACACAAACTATTACATCTTCAGTTACTCAGACGCATACTAACTCTCCCACAATTACTGAAACATTTACAATTACTCCGACATTAACACCTATAATAATTGATAATGATAAGCCGTTTGCTTATCCAAATCCTTTTATGAAAAGTAAGACTCAGCTAATCAATTTTATTTTTAAACCGACAAGTGATTGTAAAATTCAAATATATAATGTTAACTTGCTTAAGATAATGACATTAACATCAGAAATGATTTTTGCATCTGAGGGTAGGGCGGCCTGGAATCTTCGAGACCTAAACGGTAAAGCTTTGCCAATTGGAATATATTTTGCAACAATAAGTACTAATAGTTCTAAAACTATGATTAAATTTAGTGTATTAGAATGAAAAAAATATTATATATAACAATACTCGTATTTGTTTTTTCAATGACGCCCATTAAAGCTTTGCCTTGGTCTGATTTGGCGATTGGTGCCAAGTCAGCTGCCCTGGGAAGCGCGTATAGTGCTGTTTCTGGTGATATTGAATCGCTATGGTATAATCCGGCAGGGATAGCTGAATTAAGGAGTATTAGTGTTATGTTCTCTCACTTATTATGGATAGGGGATATTAATTATGAATATTTAGCTTTTGGAATGCCGATAGGAACGACTATGGCGTGGGGTGCTTCAATAAATTATAGTTACATGAAAGATAATTATATCGATGAAAGTGGAATTAAAGGTGGAACTTTTACTGCTTCAAATTTGGTTTTTGATGCAGGGCTCGCAATAAACTTAGGCAGGTTTGATGCAGGTCTATCTATGAAAATATTGAGTGAAACTTTGGAAAGTCAATCGGATTCTGGATATGCTTTTGATGCAGGATTTATTTTTCACATGATTGAAAGGTATGTGGATATGGGGCTGACATTTCGAGATTTCTTGGGGGGAGCTACAAATAGCAAAACTTCTGTTTCTGATCCCTCTGATTTTTCCGTTAAGATAGGAGCATTAGAAAAGAATTTTATTAAAGGAATATTTTTAACTCAGGATTATACCTATAATCCTGAATATAATACGAGCTTTTTTAATTTTGGAATTCAAGAAACTTTTATTTTAAATAATATAGATTTGGTTTTGCGGGCTGGATATGATATGAAGGGAAGCCAAATCGGTGGTGCTGCAGGGGTTTCTGCTGGTATGGGTATTAGGTTTAATGGTTTTGCTATAGATTATTGTTTCACTACTTATGATTTTGCTGGAAATTCGCATAGGTTTACTTTGGGGTATGTGTTTTTGTAGGATTTACAAATTCTTGGGGGTGATTTTTGAAGCTAAAAGGATATGCTCAGGTTTTACTTGTTTCTGTGATTTTGATGTTTGTAAGTTTTTCTTGCTCAAAGCGTATAACTCACGCACTTGCTCCAAGTGATCTTACTGGAACTCCAGCAGTAACAAACACCAGAACGACAACAGTGGTTATTTACAACAGTCCTACAGTAACATGGACAAGGACAAAAACTCCTACTTTGGTTTCAACTTCAACTACAACTCTTGTATTAACTGCAACGGCTACTTATACCGCATCTCCTGTACCTACTATTACTACTACGCCTATAAAAAACGATTCAAAAATTCAATATTATGGAAGATGGGATTTCACGAATCCTGCTGCTCCACAAAATGGCTGGGGAACTGTATATATGTTGACAAAGTTTGAAGGAACGAGCATTTCAATTAATTTATCAGGATGGGATTCTTGGTATGCTTATGCAATTGACGATACAGTAACCGCGAGTAATTTTACGAAATTTGAAGTAAGAAATGATTACGATTCAAATCATGCAGTTGCGACACAAACTCCGATAAGAATAACAGGTCTTGCTGATACAACGCATACAATAATTGTTGTTCGTAGAACAGAGGGTTCTGGAGGTATTAATGTTTTCAAAGGGTTTGGACTTGATTATGGTAAAGTCCTTGTTGATCCAGGAACTAAGACAACAAGAAAAATAGAAATAATAGGAGACTCAATAACTTGCGGTTCTGTAAATGAATATCAAGCAGCTGTACCGACACCAGATGCTTATTGCCCATGGGGAACTTGTATACAAAATGGCAGCATGACTTATGGAGTTCAGATTGCTCGTCATTATGGGGCAGAGTGGCGAACCATATCAAGAGGTGGTTTGGGGATGTTTAGAAATTGTAATGGTTGTACTCCTATGAATACTATTACTGATATATATCCTAACACATATTTTGAAATGTCCCCATCTGCGGGCTCTACGAAGTGGAATACTTCGTCATGGCAGCCAGACATTATTATTTTAGCTTTGGGTACTAATGACGCGTCCGTTGGTGATTTGAGTTTGGTTCAGTCCGATTTTGAAAACGCATATTCAAATTTTTTAACATACTTGAGAGCACAGTATGCCTCTGCTCAGATTGTTTGTGTAGAACCTTTACCAAACTGGGTTGGAACAAAAGCAGGTCAGTATATTTCAAATGTAGTTACTGCAAAAAATTCTGGTGGCGATGCCAACATATACTATGTGGCTATAAATAACCCTGCAATTACAACAGGGTTTCCACTAAACGCAAATGAATATGCTGGAGATAATACGCATCCACTAATACCAGGTCATACGAAGCTTGCTAATGCACTTGAAACTTGGATAGATGCAAATCTTCTGACAAAGTTGGGCTGGTAGTATGGCGGGTAATGGTTTTTAGAAAACAATTTATTGTTTTTTAGTATCATATAGTAATATTTCAAATATATACAAAATATGACAAGACAACTTACAAAATTCTGTTATATTATATGTGCTTATTTTTATTAATGTTTAAAATAATTTTGAGGTGTCTTGTGAAAAGGTCGTTGTGGTCTATATTATTTATTATATTTTCCTATAATTTATCTATCGCTGTTCCTGTTATATATCAGGCTGAAAATGGGGTGCTTAATGGAACGGTAATTAGCACTACTCTTTCTGGTTATCAAGGAACTGGCTATGTTACTGACTGGAATAATGACGGTGATTCCTGCGAGGTCACTGTCAATGTCGCAACAGCCGGCATGTATGATATAACACTCGGCTATGCTGCCACATCTGGTCAGAAAACAAATGACCTATATGTAAATGACAATTTTCAGGCAAATGTTACATTTCCAGCAACATCTGGTTGGTCCTCTGTTAATGCTGGAATCGTACCTCTCAATGCAGGAAACAATACTTTAAAAATAGTTAAGAACTGGGGATATTTTTATCTTGATTGGTTTGGCGTGGAAGCAGCGGTTTTGCCAGTTTTAAGTGTAGCAAAAACTTTGGTTAACTCAAACGCAACTCAAAGTACAAAATGTTTAATGAACTTTCTTGTGGATTCTTATGGCAATAGCATTGTTTCGGGTCAATGTGGAGATGCAGATGCGACATGGATTAACACTGCTACAACTTATTCACCAGCTATTCAGGGTTTTGATATGATGGATTATTCGCCTTCCAGAGTGGAAAATGGAGCAACAGATCCTATGGAAGTTGAAAGAGCTATTGCTTGGTATCAATCAGGCGGAATTGTTCAGTTTCAGTGGCACTGGAATGCTCCAAATAAACTTTCCAATACTGCTGGTTGTGAATGGTGGAGAGGTTTCTATAGTACATGTTCCACCTTTGATGTTAAATATGCGATGGATAATCCTACTTCACAGGACTATGCAGATATAATTCGAGACATAGATGCAATAGCCGTTCAATTAAAAAGATTGCGTGATGCGGGTGTGCCAATTCTTTGGAGACCATTACATGAATCGCAGGGTGGTTGGTTTTGGTGGGGAGCGCAGGGTTACGCTGCATGCATGCAACTTTATAACCTTGTTTATGACAGACTTACAAACTATCACGGATTAAATAATCTTATATGGGTGTGGACGACACAGGATAATGCAGAGTCTATTAATTGGTATCCAGGAAACTCTTATGTAGATATTGTGGGTGCTGACATTTATTTACCTGGTTTAAACTATGGCCCATCTACAGCGATGTTTTATAATATTGTTAATCTTGTTGAAGGCAAAAAGATAGTAGCTTTAACAGAAACTGGAACTATACCTGATATGGATTTATTAGTAGCGCAACATGCTTATTGGGCATATTTTTTGACATGGAATGGTTATGAAAATAATACTTCACAGAACTCTCTTGCACATGTGCAAGCGGTTTATGCACACTCTTTTGTGACTACAAAAGACGAATTAATAAATGTGTTTAATTGTAGCACTGCAACTTCAACTAAAACAAACACACCAACTGTGACGAACACCAATACAAAAACACAAACACAAACACCAACACAAACACAAACACAAACACAAACACAAACACAAACACAAATACCAACAAATACATTCACTAAAACACTTACACTGACATATACCAAAACACCTGTGCTGACTGCAACGAGTACTACAACAATAACTGCAACAAACAGTACGCCAGTAAGTACTTTTACTATAACAGCAACTTTTACTCCTGTGACAGGTGCAGTACCAGCAGTTATTATTTATCCAAATCCATATAGCACTGGAGCTATGACTATTGCTTTTGATTTAAAAGAAGAGGTCAGCGCTGTTAGATTTATTCTTTATACACAGGCATTTAGAGCGATTAAGCGTGTGGAGCTTGGAGCACAGCAGGTTGGTCGTAAAGTGATAATAATTGATTCAAAGAACTTTGAAAATTTAAGCACAGGAACATATCTTTATGTGATAGAATCAACAAACTTATCAGGTAAAAAGAAACGATCAACAATAGGAACATTTTTAATTATTAAAAAGAATTAATTTTACTCGGAAAGGTGATACATGAAAAAACATTTGTTAATAGTATTTTTTGTTGTATGGACAGTTGCTTTATATGCTATCAATATAACAATTAACACTAATAATACAAGACTTGCTATTAGCCCATATATTTATGGAACCAACCAGCAAATGGAAGGGGATGAAAATCTTACCATTATGCGTCTGGGTGGAAATCGCATGACTGGATATAATTGGGAAAATAACGCTTCAAATTCTGGTCGAGATTGGGAACCTGCGCCGAGTACTCATTATAGTTTTAGTGACTATTTTATGTGTTCAAATGATGGTATTTCAAATGCAAACTGTGACAGTCAACCAGGAATAGTACTTAAAAAATTTGTGGATTATAATATTGCTCATAATTATGCTTCTATTATAACACTTCCTATGGCTGGGTATACTTCTGCTGATAAGAATGGTGAAGTAACAGTAGCTGAAAGCGCTCCTTCGGCGAGATGGAAAATTGTTCTGCCGAAAAAAGGCAGTGCCTTTGTTTATCCTCCAGATGTGACGGACAATTATGTTTATGATGATGAGGAAGTGGCATGGCTGGTTAGTCTTTACGGGAATGCATGGGGACCAAACGGCGTAAAGTTTTATCAATTAGATAATGAAGGTGATATATGGGATGGTTCTCATCCACGCATACATCCGACTCCAGTTGGAGCGGCAGAATGGGTGAATAGAGGGATTGACCTTTCTAAAGCAGTAAAAGATGTCGATCAATATGCTCAAATGATGGGACCTGTATTTTTTGGCGTTTGGTCCATGATTTCACAGGGTAGTGATTGGAATACTGTTAAAGGCACTCACGCTTGGTATGTGGAATATTATCTTGACAAAATGAAACAAGCGAGCGTAACTGATGGACGACGGCTCTTGGATGTTATAGATATTCATTATTATACTGAAGCAAGAGAAGGTCTAACGCCTCCTTTTAATTATTCAAGTGGTCAGTGTAGAATTACTGAAGATGCCTGTACTTCCACATTGGCACAACAAACAAGGCTTCAGGCACCCAGATCTTTATGGGATTCAACTTTTACTGAAAATAGTTCTGTGGGTGAGTGGTGTGGAGTGGCATTGCCAATAATACCAAAAGTACAACAAGCGATAGACACATATTATCCAGGAACCAAAATATCATTTACTGAACATGCGTTTGGTGGTGGTAATGATTTTTCTGGAGGTATTGCTACTGCGGATGCTCTTGGTATATATGGAAAATATGGAGTGTATGTGGCAACTTTATGGAAGACTGCTTATGGTTTATTTCATTCAGCCGCATATAAACTCTTTAGAAATTATGATGGTTCGAAAAGTACTTACGGAGATACAAAAGTATATTGTGAATCAAATGATATTCCAAACATGACTACTTATGCTTCGATTAATGGAACAGATGATTCAGTGCTTCATATAATTGTTTTAAATAAAGCGAGTACTGCACAAACGGCAAATGTTTCTATTACAAGCCCTCAGACTTATATGTTGGCAGAAGCATGGGCGTTTGGTGGGGCAAGTTCCACCATTACAGCAAGAACAGCTCCGTCTTTATCAGGAAACTCTTTTTCGTATTCTGTCCCAGCATATTCTGCTTTTCATTTTGTTTTAAAAACTGGTGGAACTCCTACAAATACACCAAACTGGACAGCCACACCGACTTTCACAATTACAAAAACATTTACTGCAACTCAAACTTATACATCAACCCCAGTAGTTACTGCTGCCATAATATATGACGGTGATACAGCAGGTGCGACTATATCAGATGGAACCATTGGAAGTAGTGCTCCTGGAGTAATGTCACAAACAACAGGTGGCAATCCTGCAAATATGATGCTATTGACATATACGACTGTGACAGGTTGGTGGCAGCAACATACCTGGACACTAAATAATCCAAAATCAACTGCAGGACAAATGTACCTGACTTTTAATGTCAAGCAGGATTCATCAAGCGCAAATCCTGTCATACAGTTTGATGTGGGTGTTGACCCAGGAAATACAATTAATTTAGATGTGGCAACATATTTAGTAGAGGGTGGAGCAGTTACTACCACATGGAAGACAGTCCTAATACCATTATCTGTTTTGTTGGGTGTTGGTCAGACAACAATAAATTATATTAAGTTTACGAATAATTATTCAAATGATTATGTGGTAGATGTTGATAATGTGAAAATCATTCCGAACACAATTACGCCTACGATTACGCAAACTCCAATTGGTTCAGCTACTTATACAAAAACAGTTACACAAACAAATATTCAAACAATTACGCAAACAATTACTCAAACAGTTAATTTAACAGGTACGCAGACAGTTATACAAACAGGTACTCAAACTTTTACATATACAAGCACGCCTATAAATACGATTACTCGAACAATCACTTTGACTGTTACAAAAACACTACTGAACACTCCTACAAATACACCTATAATATCGTCAACAGCAACTATTACTATAACTTTAACGCAGCAAGATACTGCAACACCAGTAGTTCCAACAGCAACAGCCACTGTTGCTTCAGTCAATGTTATTGCATATCCTAATCCTATAAATCCTGATTTGTATGATTTGAAGCTTGGAGTAGATGTGGTTCAAGCATCATCCAGTATCAAAGCATTAATTTACACTAGAGCATTTAGATTGGTTAAAGTTATAGAGTTAGGTGGTAGTAGCTCGACAGGAATTGTAGTGAAAACAATAAATAAAGAATCGCTAAAAAATTTGGCAACGGGAACATACCTATATATAGTAAAACAGAAAGGATTATCAGGATTAGAGTCAAAAAGTAAGATTAAGATGTTTGTTTTAATAAGATAATTCTGCAACGTTATTTCCTTCCACGCATTACAATATGTAGAAGCATTTACTCTTTTTCCTAATTAAAAGGAGCTTGTGTTTGGATAAAAACATTGAAAAAAAACTGGTTGAAGAAGCCAGAACAAATCCTGAAGCATTTGGCAAGATTTTTGAGGCTTATTATCATAAATTATTACATTATTGTATTTATCGGACTATGAATGTGGAAATAGCTCGGGATTTGGTGTCCGAAACTTTTTTTAAAGCACTAAAGAACTTATGGCAGTTTAAGTGGACAGGCGCACCTTTTTCTTCGTGGCTTTACCGTATAGCGATAAATGAAATTAAAATGTATTACAGACATAATAAATATGAACCGTCTTCTATGGAAGAAGCTATGGAAGTATTTAATATGCCTGAATTAGCTTCACATAAGGATCTTGAAGCCGAGATAATGCAGGCTCAAGAAAAACTTGATGAAAATGGTGATTTAGCAAGAGTCAATAAAGTGTTGGGTACGCTACCTGAAAAATATCGAGAAGTGATAATATTAAGATTCTATCAAGAATTAAAAATAGAAGAAATTGCATTAATGCTTAATTCTAAAGAAGGAACCATAAAGTCGGTATTATCAAGGGGCATAAAAATGCTTAAGGAAAAATTAGGTTTGCAACCTTTTTTTGACTCAGGCATTGTAGAGGTAGAAGAACAAATGGAAAAGGAGGTCAAGTGATATGGACCAAAAATATAATAAATTAGAAGGTTTTGAACTCACAAAAAATAAAGATTTTTTAAAACAACTTCTTTTAAAAAAAATAACTGAAAAAAAATCAAAAGTATCATTTAATATAAAATTCCTGCCAGTTTTTGCGGCTCTTCTTGCTATAGCGGCAGTTGGAATGTATATGAAAATCGACTACAATAATTCAAACACGAAGTGTAATTCACTCGGTGGTATCTGGTGTACTTATGATGATCATAGATATGGTGGCAATTCTAAGGTATGGCCTCCAGCATCAACATCGTGTGAAAATCTATTTGTGAAAAGTGAGCCTGGTTATGGAGGGCGTGGTTATGCTGTTAGAATAACTGGTACGGCTGGAACTAAACTCGGTTCTGCTTATATAGGGGTAAATGCTTTCTTGAGTGAACATTCAGCTTGTCCGCGTTGCGACGGCATAGATTTAAGAAGGTTTCGTGGCATAGAATTTAAAATCAAAGGTTCTGTGGAATTGGGGAGGGTAATGTTTATAATTCCTCACGAAGGTAGTGCTTTAGATAAGAAACTGTTTACCTGTAAAAGTTTAACTGATTATGAAGATTTTGAATCAGACATAACAAAGGATATAGGTACAAAATGGAAAATTGTAAGGTTGGTTTTTACTAAGGACTTTAAGCAGCCAAATTGGACAAAACCAGAACATAAAGTAAGCATGGATGAAGTCCTTGCCAATGCAAATCTTTTAAAGTGGCAGTATGTAGATGGAAAAGGACATTTTGTTGATATATGGATAGATGATTTACAGCTATTTTAAGAATAGTTTTAATTTGTCTTTTGTGATGATTGTGGAGCAGAAGAGTTCACCTGATTATTGAAAGCTTTAAATGTACTTTATAACCCCATTAAATATACCAGCAGGGTAGATTTAAAGGGTTATTATATATATGAAAAAAAACTAAATAGGAGGTTTTTTATGAAAAAGTTTTTAATTGTAGTGGCTCTTGTAGTAATGTCAGCGGTACTTGTATTAGCATCAGAACAGAAATTTGTAGTAGATGATTTTACAGGAGGAAAAGCTGAGTCCTCGATTGGCGGATGGTGGTATATTTATAATGATGCATCATCAGGCGGCAACTCTGAAGTCACACCTGCACCTAACAAGTTTGAAATGGTAAAGTTAAAAAATACATATGTTGCAAGCATGCAGGGAAAAACTGGAAATAAGCTCGGTTGGGATTATGTGGGTATGGGAGTAACTTTAGGCAAGAACTGTGGTTGCCCAGGAAAAGCCGAACCAGTTGATTTAAGCAAATTTACTAATTTGACTTTAAAAATTAGAGGTTCTATTACTGGTGGTAGAATTAC
>JBAXIL010000010.1:0-47849 GCA_037138355.1 bacterium | reverse complement strand
GTGGGAATATGTTATAAACAAGAAGATGCTTTTTCGAATTTTGTAGAATCAAATAACAGAGCATTAAGAGATGAAATTAGAAAAGCAAAAGCCATGACAAAAGGTTTACTTGGTGTAAATATTCTCGGAGCAATGACAAATTATGATGACATTGTGAGAACTTCCATAGAAGAAGGAATTGATATTATTATTTCAGGAGCAGGTCTTCCTCTTAATCTTCCGAAATTTAAAATAGAAATGAAGTCAAATGTAAAACTTGCACCGATTGCTTCGTCTGGAAGAAGCGCGCATATTATTTGTAAGGCGTGGGATACTAAGTATAATACTATTCCTGATTTAGTTATAGTAGAAGGTCCAAAAGCAGGAGGACATCTCGGATTTTCTTATAAAGAACTTGAAAATATCGAAGGACATAATATTGAAAAACTTATTACTGATGTTATTGAAGCAGTAAAACCTTATGAAGCAAAGTATGGAAGAAAAATACCTGTAATTGCTGCTGGTGGTATATATACTGGCACAGATATTGCAAGAATTATGGAACTTGGAGCATCTGGCGTACAAATGGGAACCAGATTTGTTGCAACCGAAGAATGTGATGCCAGCCCACTTTTTAAACAGGCCTTTATTAATTGCAAAGAAGAAGATATAGTTCTCATACAATCTCCAGTAGGTCTTCCAGGACGCGCTATAAAAAATAAATTTCTTGAACTTGTTGAACAAGGCCATAAAGTTCCAATCAAATGTCCTTATCATTGTTTAAAAACCTGCAAAGTAGAAGATAGTCCTTATTGTATAGCTTCAGCGCTTGTGAGTGCGGCAAAAGGGATTCTCAATAATGGTTTTGCTTTTTGTGGTGCGAATGCATGGAGAGTTACAAAAATAGTTACCGTTAAAGAACTAATGCAGGAGCTTATAGCAGAAGCCGAACTGACTTTTAAGGGAATAGCTTTAAGTCCTGCTGTTTAGTATTTATTATTTAAAAATATTTAAACACTAAATGCTATTTTTTAATGAAGAGCAAATTAAGTAATTATCTTTCGTTTTAAAATAATCCTTTTGACTATCACACTAAAACATATTATAATTATTTGTTTGTTGTTGTAATTTAATGGCGTTTAATTGCCAAAAAGGGATGACTAAATGAAGAAAATGGTAATACGCGGTGGGCGAGTACTTAAAGGGATAGTCCGCACTGGTGGGTCTAAGAACGCAACACTTCCTATTATGGCTGCAGCTTTATTATCTGATGAACCTTCTACGATTTCTGGAATACCAATGGTCCGTGATATTAGAACTATGTCAGAACTTTTTATAATATTGGGAGCAAAAGCTTTTGTGGACGATAATACGCTACATGTCCAGCCAGACACAATAAATAATTTTAGTGCGCCTTATGATTTGGTTAAAACAATGCGTGCTTCGATTTATGTTCTTGGTCCTTTACTTGGAAAGTTTGGAAAAGCGAAAGTTTCACTTCCTGGTGGTTGTGCGATTGGGCTTCGTCCTATAGATTTGCATCTCATGGCTATGAAAAAGTTAGGTGCTAAAATTGAAATCAAACATGGCTATGTTCTTGCAACTGCAAAAAAATTAAAAGGTGCCAAAATTGTTTTTCCTAAAGTTTCATTAGGAGCGACTGTTAATACTATGTTGGCAGCTGTTTTGGCGCAAGGCAAAACAGTACTTGAAAATGCCTCAAAAGAACCAGAGATTACTGAAGCAATCAGCTTCTTAAAAGAAATGGGTGCTAAGATAGAAGGCACAGGAACTGGAACCATCACTATAACTGGTGTAAAAAGCTTACATGGAGTAAAAAAATATAATGTGATATCAGACAGAATAGAAGCTGCAACTTTAATTGCGGCAGCAGTTATTACGAAGGGAACAGTAACTGTGGAAAATGTTTGTACTCAACATCTTGAACTTTTTTTTGATAAGCTAAGAGAAGCAGGAGCCAGATTTGAAATAAAAGATAAATCAGTTCTTGTAAAACCGCATAAAGGAAGACTTAAAGGCGTTGATATAACTACTGAGCCATATCCGGGATTTCCTACAGACATACAGGCACAGTGGATGGCTCTTATGACCTTGGCCCAAGGCGGTACGATAATAAAAGAAAAAATATGGGAAAATAGGTTTATGCATGTTCCTGAACTTGCAAGAATGGGAGCAGATATCAAAATCGATGGAAATACATCGGTAGTGACAGGAGTTAAGAAGCTAAGCGGAGCAAATGTAATGGCGTCAGATTTAAGAGCCAGTGCGGCTTTGATAATAGCAGGTTTGGCAGCTGAAGGCGAAACTGAAATAAGAAGAATATATCACTTAGACAGAGGTTATGAAAATCTCGAACTAAAGCTTGCAGGTTTAGGGGCAAATATTAAACTTGAAAATGAAGGATGATAAATAACTTGGTCATTAGTTAATTTTTTTCAAAGGGGATAAACAAATGGATAATGAAAAATCTGCTTTTACTGGAGCGCAGGCGCAGATTGAAAGACTCAAAAAGTTAAAAGAACAAAAAGATTTGGCAGATAAAGCCAAAAAAGATGAAGAGTTTCGTTTTGCTGAGCTTCCTCATGCAATAGCAAACTCAACCAAGCCAAATGCTTTATCAACAGATGCTGAAATTGGAAAAACAATAAAGAATACTATGACAGTAAAGCCAGTTAAAAATATTGAGCAGGGAATTAAGAAAACAAAAAATAAAAAACTTCAAAGAGTATCAAGGTTAGATAGAAAAAACTTTGAGCGTATTGTCAAAATAGTTAAAAAAATTAAAGGTTCAGGTAGTAGTACGCGTTTAAGTAATGATATGTTTGTTAATATGCTTCTTGAAAAGATTTTTGAATTGAAAATAGATTTTTCGCAAGCAATGACCGCAGACGACATTAGGGCTATCATAAATAAAATAAAGGCGGAATAGCAGTGGAACAAAAGCAATTGGAACTTTTACTAAAAAACAAACAGGAATTTGTGGTATTAGCAGCGGGGTATTCTAAGGAAGAAAACAAGCTTATTAAAAACAAAGTTTTTGACAAAATTGCGGGTATAGATGTAAAAAAAAATGAAGCTATAAAAAACATGCTTGAAGCAGACAAACAACTATTACTTGCCTCAAAAGATGGTCAAAAGTATTCTGAAAATGCAAAAGAGACAGTCAACAAGATAAATACTGCGCTATATGAGCTAATAACGCTTGAAAAAGAGAATGAATTGCTTATTTCTCAGGCAGTGGAATTGCAATCTGGCAAGTATATTAATTCATATAAAGCGTATAAACACTCAAAATAACTTAAAACATGGTTTCATAAATTTGAAACTAATAATGTAGTTGACAAAAAAAAATAAATTAAGTATTATATATACACTTGATGGAAATAGTTTATTTTTATATATAAAAATAAAAAAAGGTGAGTGTTTCTGTGATTGATGGCATTATTTCCAGTGAAATATACCAGATATTAGAGAAGTCTCTTAATGCTTCGTCTCTGCAACAGCAGATGACAAGTAATAATATTGCTAATGTAAATACTCCGGGCTATAAACGCTCAGAAGTAGTATTTCAAAGCAAGTTAGATCAGGTTCTCAACGGAGCTGAAAAAAGCTATCTTCCTTTAGCAGTCACAAATAAAAATCATATTTCTTTTATGCCTCAGATGACCATAGAATCAGTCAATCCAGAAATTATTACAAACACAGAAACTTCTTCAAGAAACGACGGTAATAATGTTGATATTGATATTGAAATGTCAAAAATGGCAGAAAATACTGCTTATTATTCCACGCTTGCACAGTTGACTTCAATGAAGCTCGGTATGCTGCGTGATGTGATTAAATCATAAGTTTAAATTAGGAGGCCTTTGTAAATGGGTATATTCAATGCTTTTGCAATAAGCGCATCAGGCTTGACTGCTGAACGATTAAGAATGGATGTCATATCTAATAATATAGCAAATGTTAATACTACAAGAACAATTGAAGGCGGACCTTACTTAAGACAGCGTGTTGTGTTTGAACCAAGAGGCGAAAAAGTCGGATTTTTATTTCCTTATGTTTTTGATAAAACAAAACAAGCGAATTTATTTCAGGGCGTTAAGGTAACAGGCATAGTTAATGACCAAACACCTCCAAGACTTATGTATGATCCAGGTCATCCTGATGCAAATAAAGACGGTTATGTCGCAATGCCAAATGTAAATATAGTTAAAGAAATGGTTGATATGATTTCTGCCACGAGAGCATATGAAGCAAATGTTACTTCGATTAATTCGGCGAAGACAATGGCTGCAAAAGCTCTTGAAATTGGCAAGGCGTAAAGGAGAATAGCTAATGTCAATACCTATAGTGGGAGCCATAGAAGGAATAACAGGAAGCATAGGAATGCCTGCTTCTATTTTAAACAATACGGCTATAGGCGTTCAAGAAGCACAAAAGGCAGTAGCTCCTGATAGAATAGATTTCAAAGAACTTCTCAATACAGCAATTAAATCAGTAAACGAAACTCAGACTGGTGCAGATGATGCTATCGCAAAACTTGCTTCAGGTCAAAACATAGAACTTCACAATGTAATGCTCGCTGCACAGAAAGCTCAGCTTACTTTACAGTTAGCAATTCAGATTAAAAGCAAAGTTACAGACGCCTATCAAGAAATAATGAGAATGCAGATATAAAATATAACCGTGAGGTGCACGTGTGAACGAATTTTTACTTAGGACTTGGGAACGCATAAAGACATCATGGCAAGGTTTTAATACTAACCAGCGCATTATGTGGATATCAATACCTGCGGCTATAATAATTTTAGCAACCGTTATTGCAATTTATTCTTCAGCCCCAAATTACATGCCTCTTTTTTCTAATTTGAGTTCGGAAGATGCAGGAGCAATAATAAAGCAGTTAAAAGATAAAAAAGTTCCGTACAAAATAGAGGGCGGCGGTAAAGTAATAACTGTGCCTGTTAAATTTTTATATGATGCGAGATTAGAATTAGCAACAAGTGGTCTTCCTAAAGGTGGCGGCGTAGGATTTGAAATATTTGACAAAGCCAATCTTGGAGTAACGGATTTTACTCAGAGAATTAATTATGTAAGAGCGCTTGAAGGAGAGCTTTCAAGAACTATTGCTGCAATAGATGTGATACAGGAAGCTCGCGTTCATCTTGTCCTTCCAAAAAAAGAATTGTATGAAGAAAGTCAAAAAGAACCGACGGCTTCTGTTGTAATCAAAATGAGATATGAAGATAAGTTAACATACGATCAGACCAAATCTATAGTTCATCTTGTGGCAAGCAGCGTCGAAGGTTTGTCCCCAGTCAATGTTACTATAGTAGATACTAAGGGTGAAAACTTAAGCGATATTATAAAAGATGAACTCACGGAAGATGGTACTACAAACTCTTTTTCCAAACAGTTAAAACTTACAAATCAGCAGATAAAAATACAGAAGGATTTTGAAAGAGATGTAAAAAGAAGAGTAGAATCAATGCTCGGACGCGTATTAGGAGCTAATAGAACATCTGTTCAAGTTACAGTAGAGCTTAACTTTGATCAAGTAGAGAAAAAAGATGAAGTGTATGAACCGATTATCGGTGGAAAAGGAATCATCAGAAGTTCTAAAAGAAATCTTGAAAGTTATACTGGAGCAGGCGTTTATCCTGGAGGCGTTCCTGGAACAGATTCAAATATCCCAGGTTACAAATCAGTATTAAGTGGCAACTCACAATATTCCAAATCAGAAGCAACTGAAAATTATGAAATAACTAAAAGAGAAAAACATGTAGTAGAAACAGTTGGAGCAGTAAAAAGACTTTCAGTTGCTGTTATGGTTGACAATCTTCAGCCACAGCAAGTTTCGGCTATTAAGAATGTTGTCATAGCAGCTGCAGGACTTGATTTATTGCGTGGTGATCAGGTCGCTGTTGAAAATCTATCATTTGATAATTCAGCACAAAAACAACAGCAGAATATTGAAGATACTTCAAACCGTGAAAAATACATGACTACACTATTAAGCTTGGGTATCATAATTGGAATACTCGTATTTGCACTATTCTTCTTGCGTTCAACACTCAAACCAAAAGCTATAAGAGAAAAATTACGCAGACAGATTGAAATGGCTGCTAATTCTTCCAAAGCTGTAGAAGAGTCAGATATGCCGCTTGAAGCAGTGCCTTCGGCAGCAGAACTTGCAGAAGCACAGAAACGCGCTGAGATGAAGCGTCAAATAACAAAAATTGCAAGAGAAAATCCTAAAATAATCGTCCAGTTAATAAAACGCTGGTTAACGGAAGAGAAGAGGTGACCGAATGGCATTAACTGGAGAGCAAAAAGCAGCAGTATTATTGATAACCCTTGGTCCAGATTTGTCAGCCGAGGTTTTTAGAAACTTAAGTGATGAAGTTGTCGAACAGATAACTCTTCAAATAGCAAACACAAAAAGAGTGCAACCACAAGATAGAGATATGGTTCTCGAAGAAAGCTATCAGCTTGCACTCGCGGAAGAATATATTTCTCAGGGTGGTATAGAATACGCAAGAGAATTGCTCGAAAAAGCATTAGGAGAGCAGAAAGCGATAGAAATATTAAATAGATTGCAGGGCGCTTTACAGATGACGCCTTTTGATTTCATTAAGAAAACTGATCCACAACAGATTTTAAACTTTATACAAAACGAACATCCGCAGACAATCGCACTTGTGCTTGCTCATTTGTCGGCTGACCAGTCCTCCACTATTATTTCTTCTTTGCCACCAGAAATACAGGTGGATGTAGCAACAAGAATAGCAACCATGGATAGAGCAACTCCAGAAATTATTATGGAAGTAGAAAAAGTATTGGAGAGAAGAATAGCTTCGGTCTTTACACAGGAGTTTGCTTCAGCGGGCGGAGTTAGAAATGTGGCTGAAATATTAAATAGAGTAGATAGATCAACTGAAAAAGCTATTATGGAAAAACTTGAAGAGAATAATCCTGATTTAGCTGACGAAATAAAAAGACTTATGTTTGTGTTTGATGATATACTTCTTTTGGATGATAGAACCATACAGCAGATTTTGCGTGAGATAGATTCTAAGGATCTTGTGCTTGCTTTGAAGGGCGCTTCTGAAGAATGTAAAAATAAAGTATTAAAAAATATGTCAAGTCGTGCGCGTCAGATGATACTTGAAGATATGGAAGTTATGGGTCCAGTCCGTTTGAAGACCACAGAAGAAGCGCAACAAAAGATAGTAAATGTGATTCGTCAGCTGGAAGAGATGGGCGAGATCGTCGTAGCCCGCGGCGGCGAGGAGGAAATTTTTGTATAAAAACCTGTATACCTCAGGTGAATATAATATAAAAGACACCCCGTACAAGTTACGGGGTTCTTTTTTATCGAAGGCTGTTAAGGTGGAAACCGAGACTGCTAAGCCACCACAGACAGTTACTCCAGAAGAAAAAAAGGCAAATGTTGATGATGAGTATAAAGTCATAGCACTGCAAGTAGAACAAAAGAAAGAAGAGTTATCTTCACTTGAAAAACTAAATCAAGATTTAAAAGAAAGTGCCCAAGCAGAAATTGCTGTAAAGCTTCAAGTAGCGGCTGAACAAGCAGAAGCCCTAAAAATCGTAAAAGAAAAAGAAGGTTATGAAGCTGGTTTTGAAAAAGGATATTTTGAAGGTTTAGAAAAGGGAAAGGCTGAAACGAATCGTAAGTATATGTCTTTAATAAATGCACTTACTGCAATTACAGAAATGGCCCTTTCAGAAAAACAAAAAATTATTAAAAATACAGAAGATGATATTGTCAATCTTGCAATTGACATAGCACAAAAAGTTGTAGGTAAAGAATTAGTAGATAATAAAGAAATAGTTGTTAAATTTGTAACTGATGCTATAAAAATGCTTGAGAATAAAGAAAAAATTATTATTTATTGTAATCCAGAAGATTTAGAAATAATCAAGTTACACAGAAATGATTTTGTTAAATTAACTGACATAAACGAAACTCTTCATATATTGCCGGATGACATGCTTGAGCGTGGAGAATGCAGGCTTGAATCAGACAGTGAGATTGTAGATACAGACATTAATTATCAGTTTGGTGAGATAAAGAAAAAACTCCATTCTGCGGTTTGAACATATGAGTATTAATCTGGCTAAGTATCATGAAAAACTTCAAAAAATAAACCTTCTTAAAACAAGCGGTAAGGTCACACAAATTATTGGACTTGTTTTGGAAGCTTCTGGACTAAAATCATCTATTGGCGAAATGTGTAAAATTATATCTCGTAATGAAGAAGTCACAATAGATGCAGAGATAGTTGGTTTTAAAGAAGGTAAAGCTTTGCTTATGCCTTTAGGAGATTTGCGCGGTATAGGTCCAGGGGCAAAAGTTATTGCTACGAATGAAGAGTTTAAAGTTCCAGTTGGTTTGCAGCTACTTGGTAGAGTCGTTGATGGCTTGGGTAGACCTATAGATGATAAAGGTCCGCTTAAGACAAAAGAATATTATTCGGTTTATAATAAACCCTCTGATCCGATCTCAAGAAAAAAAGTTGAATTTCCTGTTGCTACTGGTATTCGTTCTATAGACGGAGCATTGACAATAGGTAAAGGTCAGAGAATGGGAATATTTTCAGGTTCGGGAGTTGGAAAATCTACAACCCTCGGTATGATAGCTCGCAATACAAGTGCTGATATTAATGTTATTGCTCTCATAGGTGAAAGAGGACGCGAAGTTCGCGACTTTATAGAAAAAGATTTAAAAAAAGAAGGCTTAAAGCGCTCTGTTGTTATTGCTGCAACTTCTGATCAACCAGCACTGATACGCAGAATGGGTGCATTTGTAGCAACTTCAATTGCTGAATATTTTCGGGACAAGGGATATAATGTAATGCTTATGATGGATTCAGTTACCAGATTTGCAATGGCTCAAAGAGAGATTGGTTTAGCAATAGGTGAGCCACCTACAACTAAAGGATATACGTCCTCCGTTTTTGGACTACTTCCAAAACTTTTAGAAAGAGCAGGAACAACTCCAAAAGAAGGCGCGATAACTGGTTTATATACAGTCTTAGTAGAAGCAGATGATATGAACGAACCTATATCAGATTCAGTAAGAGCGATACTTGATGGGCATGTAGTTTTATCAAGACAGCTCGCGGCACAAAATCAATATCCGCCTGTTGATATTTTAGAATCAGTTTCTCGTTGCATGATAGACATTACTACTCCACAACATAAACAATCAGCAAATAGACTTAAAGAAACAATTTCAACCTATAAAAATGCAGAGGATCTTATTAATATAGGTGCTTATGTAAAAGGTTCAAATTCGTCCATAGATTATGCTATTGAAAAAATAGCAAGTGTTAGAAAGTTTTTAAAGCAGGAAATTGAAGAAAAAGCAGATTATGGTCAAACAGTAGAAACTCTTGAAAGATTGTTTAAATGAAAAAGTTTATTTTTAAGCTTGAAACTGTTCTTAATGTTAAGGAAAGAAAAGAAGAGTTATTAAGACACGAACTTATGAAACTGCAGGCTTTAAAGTTGCAGGAAGAGCAATTATTAGATGAAGTGAAGCAGCAAAGAGTGAAAATATCTCAAGAAAAAGCAGTTGAGAATAAGAAAGGTACGGATATTCAGAGCTTAAGGTATTTTGAGCAATATTTGGCAGTTTTATTGAAGAAAATAGACGATACTAAAAAAAGCATAAAAGCTCTTGAAAAGAAGGCAGATAAAAAGAGGGAAGAAGTTGTAGAAGCCAGCAGGGAAAAGAAGGTCTTTGAAAAGCTTAAAGCTAAGCAGTTTGATGAGTTTAAGCGTTTGGTTGTTCAAAACGAGCAAAAAGCCCTCGATGAGATGGCTGTATCAAAGTTTAATCGCAAGGAACAGAAAAGTTATTAGGTACATACTGGAATCATAGAAAACCCTGACAAAATAGTTCTTGACAGTGAGGATAGGGTATTGTATAATCACATTAATTAGAATTATGTTTTTATATTAGTTTTAAACGGGCCGAATGCCCGTGAGACTGATGGCCTGGACCGCAAGGAAGGCCTGAAGTACGGAGGATTAGATTGTGGTCAATCCAATTTTAAGTGCGAATATTATAGCTTCTATAGGTATGCCTGCGCTTATTGGTAGCACAACTTCAAATACTTCTGCAATAACTCCTGAATCAAATAATTTTAAAGACGTCATTTCAAATCTATTAACTACAGAAGCTTCAAAAGAAAATTTGCAACTTGGTGTTGACGCTTCTTCGAACGAAAAAATCAAATCAGCATTATATCAGGCAGCAACAATTATTAATTTAAATGGTGATATAGGTAAAATAGTAACGCTTGATAATGCAGCAATATCTAATGACATGATAGTTTCAAGTATTATGCAAAATAATAATCTTTCATCAGCAGAGAGAACAATATTTGTTAAAGCACTTAAGGCAACTGCAATTGAGATCGTATTGAATGGTGCAGCACTTAATATTCCAAAAATACCTACAGAGTCAGCTTTACTTATTCCTGATAATAAATTATCTTCTTCAATTACAACAGGTAATACGCCAGTAAAAGTAGCTATAGAAGTTCCTGTGTCAAATGTAAATTCAGTTATTACCACACCTGTTATAGCAGCTGCCACAATAATAGAGCCAGACACAACAGCAAAAATAATTATTCCACAGGATAAGAATTTAATTTTTGCTAATGAACCATTAGAAATACTTCCGAAGATTTCGAGTCCTGTAACTTCGGTAGTAGTTCCACCAATAGAGGCAGTAACTTCACTGCCAGTAACAGTAGTTCAACCAACAGTTGCACCGCTACCACCAGCAATTATAAATATACTGCCTACAGAAAAAATACTTAATTTAAGTCAGAATATTGTTAAACCAGTTGATAACTTACCAGTTGTGCTACCAATTAGTGTTCCTGTAGATTTATCAAATACTGTTGCAGTACTCTCACAAAACAATGTTGAGCAAACACCATTTACGCCTGTCGTGTTATCAACAGAAAAGCCTTTAACACCAGAAGTTGCAAATAAAGTAATAACTGCTCCTGTAAATGATAAAAATGTTATTTTGAGTCAGTTGGCAAATTTAACTAATCAGCTTGATAATATTTTGAACTCTTTTTCAGTTCCAAAAGTTATTTTACCAAATGTTAATGCCCCGATAGTACCTTTACAAAATGATGTGAACGCAGAGATTCAAATTATAAAAACGAAAATTGATGATATTAAAAGCATATTGGCTTCAGGCACTTTAAATAAAGTCCAGTTAGATTTACTTAAAGAAACTATTTCTGAAATTTCAATTAGTTTTAATAATGTTCTTGCGTCAGTTCAACCAGTTATTGCAACTGCTACACCGCAGCCTATAGCAATACAGACAAATAATTCCAAAGAAGTAAATAATGTAATATTGTCAACTCCTAATCAAACTAATTTTTCTGAATATAAATACGCTATTACTACTTCAAATCAGACTCAGGATTTTAATAATACAATGGAAAAAATAGTTAATCTTTTAAACTCACTTGATGGCACTATTAGTGTAGTAAATAAACCTGTATATGTAGTTAGACCAGATATAGCTTTGGAAATGGCAGTCAATACACCGTCTTTCCAACAGCTCAAAGCGGCGCAGGAAATAGTAGTTTCAGTTCCACAGATGGCGATAGCAACTGCTGATACTAATACTCAAACAAATAGTGTAACAACAAGTATTTTACAATCTGTGACGGTACAACCTCAACTCGTAGCTACAAAAACACAAACTGATAGTAATGTATCGATAAATACAGCTATCCCAGTAAAAACTGTTTCTGCTGTAACTGCAGAAGCCGTTCAAACAATTTCAAAAGCTACTTTTGAAAAATTTGTTGAGATTAAACAAGATGCAACTCCTAAAAATATTATTTCTGATGTTCGTTGGATAGCAGATAATATTATCAAGCCAGCAGCTTTAAGTAATGAGGCTGCTGCTTTGGTTAATGACAAACAAATATTATTTGATAGAGTTGCTGAATTCGTTGCCTCAATTAAAGAACAGATAGTAGTGAGGCAGGTTGTTTCTAATATCAATGATTCAGCCAAAGCCCCACAGATTAATGAAATCAAAATGGTTTTAAAACCCGAGAATCTCGGAAGTGTTTATATAAAACTCGAACATGGTGGCGGAGAGATAAAGGGAAGCATCATGGTAACTAATGACGCAGTTAGAGAAACATTAAGAGCAAATCTTCCTGAACTTCGTACTGCCTTGAGTAATATTGGTGTGGCAGTTAGTAATCTTGATATATCAATGTCAAATTCAAATACCGGTGCGGCATTTCAGGACAATGGCAGAAATAATTTTACACAATGGCAGAATCCGGCGCATAATATGCCCGTAGAAAATATAGAAATTGGTATTGAATCGTTCGTCAATGCCAATGGCTACTTTAATTATTTAGCTTAAAATTGAGAGGAGGTGAACATTAATGACGGTTTCAGCGTTAACACCAAGTAACAGTGCTTACACACCAAAAACGGCATCTTCGGATCAGATTAGTAATCCGAACTCCACTATGGGTAAGACGGACTTTTTGCAGATGTTAATTACGAAGCTTAAGTATCAGGATCCGACAAATCCAGTTTCAGATTCGAATTTTACATCTGAAATGGCGCAGTATTCGACTCTTGAACAGATGCAGAATATGAATTCTACATCTACAGCTTCGGCAGCAGCTTTATCAGATTTAAATACCAATATAGTGTCGTTGATTATGATGCAAAATACTACTCAGGCGGCTGGTTTAATCGGTAAGACAGTAGCAATCTCAACTTCTGTCACTGACAGCAGCGGAACAGTAGTAGCAGGACCAGATGTAACAGGAACAGTTTCAATCGTCAAGTTTGTTAACGGCCAGCCCAAGGTCGTTGTAAACGGTATTGAATACGGACTTGCGAGTATTAAAGAGATTAGGGCGTAAAAGGCGGTGAAATATGGTAAATAACGTAAGCAACAGCCAGATTCAAAAGTTATCACAGCTGCAGGAAGCACAACGCATACAGCAAAATGTTGCTAATAATGTTACGCCAGGAACACCGTCTTTTAAGCAGGTTTTAAATGTTACAGTAGCTGCCAAAGATACCGACATTAAATTTTCCTCACACGCGGAGAAAAGGCTCGCTTCAAGAGACATAGAGCTAACCCCCGAGATTATGCAGAGGTTAAAAGATGCGTTATTAAAGGCAAAGGAAAAAGGCTCGAACGAAACGCTTATGATCTTTGATAATTTCTCCCTTATAGTAAGCGTTAAGAACAACACCGTTATTACCGCAGTTGACAAAACTGGAATGAAGGAAAATGTCTTCACCAATATTGACAGTGCGGTTTTTGCGTGAGTAGATTAGGGAGCGGTAATAAGAGGCCGGACTTCTTTACTATATGTAAAGAGGAAGCCTCCATCACAACTGTGTATAATGCACAGTTGAAAAACAAAAAAAATAGGAGCGTGGCTTAACATGATGGGATCACTTTTCTCTTCGATTTCAGGACTCAAGAATCACACAACATGGATGAATGTAATAGGAAACAACATTTCAAATGTAAACACAGTTGGATACAAGGAATCAAGAATAACTTTTAAAGAAGCAATATCACAATCAATGGGCGCAGCATCTGGCGCAAACTCAAGCGAAAATCTCGGCGGTATCAATCCGTCACAGATGGGACTTGGTTCATCACTCGGAAGCATAGATACAGTTATGACTCAGGGTGCTATTCAGACAACTGGTAATTCAACAGATGTCGCAATTGATGGAAAAGGTTTCTTCATTGCAAAATCTGGCGATCAGACATTGTACACACGCGCAGGAAACTTTACATTTGATAATAGCGGTAATATGGTTACATCAAGTGGAGCACTTGTACAGGGTTGGCAGCGTCAGTTTGTTGCTACACCTGCATTAGCAGTTCCAATGGTTGCGGTTGCGGATACACTCAATACCAATACACCTGTTGGTAATATCGTAATACCACAGAACTTAGTTCTCGGACCAAAAGCAACAGGCGATATAAATATCACAGCTAATGTAACTGATTCAGGTATATTTTTAAAAGGCAACCTTGATTCAATGACACCTCAGAATACAGTTGGTGGAGTTCCTTCTGTAGGACCAGGCGCATTGTATCCAGTTGCGGGTTATACAGCAAGTGCTCAAACATCAGCAACAGTTTTTGATTCACTTGGAAACACACATGTAATTACTTTCTTGTGGACACAGACAGCAAACACACCTGCAGCAGCACCAAGCTGGAACTGGTCAGCTTATGATACCGGATCAAACGGACAGTTAGCTATTCCTAATGGTGGTATTGCAGTAGCAGGAGAAGCAGTAAATGTAGGAAATAATTTAACAGCAGTAACATTTAATTCAGATGGCTCACTTGCATCAATAGGTACATGGACAGGCGCAACAGCAGGTGCAACAACTCCACAGATTACTCTTGCATTAACTAACGGAGCTTTAACACCTCAGACTATTTCAGTATTTATGGGGACACCTAATGCAATAGGACCTCCAGTAGTTGTCGGAGATCGTACTGGAATCACAGGCGACTTCGGAAGCGGTACAATTGACGCAGCAACAGGAAACTATATACCGAAGCAGACACTTTACACTGCAGCAGTTGATGGCTATACAGAAGGTACTCTCACAGGAGTATCTATTGACAAAACAGGCGGAATTAATTGCCAGTTCAGCAACAACCAGATTATCACTATGGCAAAACTTGGTATGGCAAACTTCGCAAATCAGGAAGGTTTGACAAAAGTTGGCGGAACAATGTTTATGCAGTCAGCTAACTCAGGTAATGCACAGATTTCAACAGCAGGTAATGCTGGTCTTGGAACAACTACAGGTGGATCACTCGAAGCTTCAAATGTTGATTTATCCGTAGAGTTAACAAACATGATAATCGCTCAGAGAGGTTTTGAATCGAATGCGAGAATCGTGACGACTTCTTCACAGATGTTAGATACACTCGTACAGCTCGGAAGATAATAGCTGTTAATTAGAGTTTTATAAAAAAAGCCCGGTGGATTTTCACCGGGCTTTTTTGTTTTAGGTTAAGACAAGTATATTGTTAAATATAATTTTAATTATTTTATATTAAAAACCAAAAAAAATTAGATATTAGCTTTTTTTATAAGGCGAATTTTTGAAATACTATGAAATTGCTTCTGCTTTATAGTAATATGACATAATATGCATTTCTAAAACAGGTGGCTCAATAATGAAACTCTATTTTAAAATATTTTCTTATTGACAACAAAGGGGAATAATTGTAAAATGGGTTTACTTTTTCAGGAGAATTATAATAATGATATTTATTACAAAGTTAAATAGTCAAAAAATTGTTGTTAATGCTGAACTTATTGAATTTATAGAAGAAACACCAGAAACTATGATTACAATGACGACAGGTAAGAAATTTGTGGTAAAAGAAAAGATAGATGAGATAGTAGCTCTTGTTAAAAAGTATAAAAAAGAATTGAATTTACCGATAATAAAAGAAAACTAATTCCTTTAATCAGGGGGTGTATTTGTGGCATTAGATTTATCAACGATCATAGGACTCGTAGTTGGATGGGGTTCAGTATTACTCGCATTGTTAATGGAATCCGACGGCAATTTAAGCGTTGTATTTATGTTTTTTCAGCTTTCAGCTTTCTTCATAGTAATCGGAGGAACTGTTGGTGCTACAATTATCAGTTATCCGTGGGAAGTAGTTACTAATTTCTTTAATGTTGCTAAACAAGCTTTTATAAAAAGAGAAATGAAGGCAGCTGATGTTATTCAGACTCTTGTAGGTTTTGCTACAAAAGCCAGAAGAGAAGGTTTGCTTGGTTTGGAAGATGAAATAAATCTTGTAAATGATAATTTTTTAAAAAAAGGAATTCAACTTGTTGTTGATGGTACTGATATTGAATTAGTAAGAAGTATTCTTGAAACGGATTTATCCTTTCTTGAAACCAGACATAAAATGGGTGAAGGATTGTTCGGAACACTTGGTGGCTTTTCGCCAACCTTGGGTATTATCGGAACTGTTATGGGACTGGTTAATGCTTTAGGTTCACTTGAAAATGCAAGTAAAGTTGCTGGCGCGATAGCAGTTGCTTTTATCGCAACATTTTATGGTATCGGTTTTGCAAACTTAATATTCCTTCCTATATCGTTCAAACTTAAAGCAAAAACTGCGGAAGAAGTTCTTATCCGCGAAGTTATGATTGAAGGAATACTTTCCATATCAGCAGGAGACAATCCAAGAATCGTAGAAGAAAAACTTAAAGCCTTCCTTTCACCAAAAGAACAAGCTGTGAAAACAGAAGGTCAAAAAACAGAAGAAGCTTCCGGCGGAGGAGCTGCGTAAATGGGAAAAAGAAGGAAAGTAAAATTAGGCAGCGAAGGTATGGAGATGGAATCAGCCGGTATGATGAGATGGCTTTTAACATACGCTGATATGTTGACCTTACTTTTTGCTTTGTTTGTTATTCTATATTCTATGTCAGTTGTTGATGAAACAAAAACAAGGGCACTCGCTGTAGCTTTAGGACAGGCCTTTGGTTTGTCTGGACAGGTTTCAGTATTAAATGCAGCCGCAACAACAGACACAATACCAGTAACAATGCCTCTTTCACAAGTTCAACTTACTACGACAAGAGAAAAAGTACAAACATGGATTTTACAAAAGAAACTCGAAAGAGATATCAAGTTGCGTTTTAACGAACGCGGACTTGTAATAAGTGTTATGACAGATAAGCTATTATTTGAAAGTGGACAGGTAGCACTGCTACCAAGAGCAAAAGAAATATTATCGGATATAGCGGAGCTTTTAAAACAGCAAACTAATCCGATAGTGATAGAAGGACATACTGACGATTCTCAAGTAGCAAAGAAGTCAATAAAGTCAAAGTATAGCGATAATTGGGATATATCAACAGCAAGAGCCGTTAATGTTCTAAAATATATGATAAGAAAAGGCGTTTCTCCTGATAGATTATCGGCAGCTGGATACGGAGAGTTTAAACCACTCGTTCCAAATATAGATGAGATTACCAGAATGAAAAATCGTAGAGTAGATATTATTTTATTGAAGTCTGATTTGGTAAATGACAAGGCCACGGAATCAAGAGAATTGCCTATGCCATCAGATTTGAGAATGAAGAAACAAATTGAAAAAGAAAATTTGGATACATTAACTTATTAAAATAAAACAGCTTTGACGAGGAGGTATTAGTATGGCAGCAGATGACAAAAAGGTATTAAACACATTGATTATTTTGACAAGTGCAGTCCTGTTAATCAGTTTGGTATCGGCTTTCGCTTCGTTTTGGATGATTTCTACTAAGACAACACCTGCAACAAAGAAAGTGATTGTAGAAAAACCGGAGTTGGGTCCTATCACAACACTTGGTGAGTTCATTGTGAATCTCGCAGATCCTACAGAAAGCCATTATTTAAGGGCTAATGTGGTTCTTGAATTGGATTACGGCTCCAGCTTAAAATTGGCTGCTGAAGTTGATAAAAGACTTCCACAGATTAAAGACATAGTTATTTCATGTTTAGGTGACAAAACCTCTGTTCAGTTACAGGATCCAGAAAACAGAGAGTCATTAAAACAGGAAGTAAAAGATAAAATTAATGCAATATTAAATAGAGGCCAACTGGCTAAAGTTTATTTTACATCTTTCGCAGTACAGTAAAAATTCAAATAAAATACGGAGTGTGATTAATGGCTGACGACATTCTGTCTGACGGCGAACTTGACGCCCTTTTAGCAGGAATGAAGGAAGGGCAAAAAAAGCAAGTAGCGCATGAAGATGACGCCGAAGAGGAAATGGTAACGGCAGAGCCGGCTATGATTTCCAGAAAAAAAGGCAAAATTAAAATGTATGATTTCCGTAGACCTGATAAATTTTCAAAAGATCAAATCAGGACAATAGAAATGATGCATGAAAGTTTTGCAAGGCATTTTGGCGCTGACTTATCTGGTTATATCAGAACTATTGCGGAAGTGACTGTTACTTCTGTAAAACAGCTTACTTATAGTGAGTATATAGAAAAAGTTCCTAATCCAACTTCTATTGCAGTATTTAGTATTGAGCCATTAAAAGGTCTTGCTATTTTTGAAGTTAACCCTTCAATAATATTCCCAATAATTGACAGAGTACTTGGAGGTCAGGGAGAAGCAATAAGCAAACCAAGAGAATTGACAGATTTAGAACAGGCTATCGTTGGTAAAATAATAGAAAAAGGTTTTATGAATTTAAAAGATTCATGGCATAGAATAGTTGATTTTGATCCAGAAATTAAAGCGAGAGAAACCAATCCGCAATTTGTGCAGATTGTGGCACCAAATGAAATGTGTTTGAACCTTAATTTTGAGATAAAGATTAAAGAACATGTTGGGGCTATGTCAATGTGTATTCCTTATATGGTTATAGAACCAGTTCTTTATAAGTTGTCGGCAAAACAGTGGTTCACGCTTTCGAAAGAAGATATGTCACCTGAAACTCAGTTAATACTTGATGAAAAAGTTAAGCATACTTGGGTTCCTTTATTTGTAAACTTGGGTGGCACTTCACTAAAAATGAAAGAAGTTATTGATCTGAAAATAGGCGATATCATAAAACTTGAAACACATGCTAAAGATGATTTGCTTGTGACGGTCGAAACTAAACCAATGTTTTATGCCAAGATAGGAACAAAAGGTAAAAAGAAAGCAGTGAAGATATCATCTATAATTACAAAAACAGATACATCTTTCGAGAAGAAATTCTCGATTAAGTCTAAATAAATCAGGGAGGTGGCTAAATTGGCCCTTAACGACAAACAGAAAAATAATGTAACAGAAATATTAGGAAATTCCGTACCTAACGGAGAAAAGATGTTGTCCGAATTACTTGGCAAGGCTGTAACTATTTCTATGAGCCAAGTTGAAGAAGTAGGTTCAGCATCAGTTGGAGCTATTTTACCGGGTCGTAATCTTATTGTTCCTATAGAACTTGGTGACAATATGGGAAATGTAGCGCTAATTATTTCAGAAGCGCAGGCTGCAATTATGGCTGATCTTATGATAGGTCAGGATGGTTCAAATCCTCCGGCTGTTCTTGAAGATCTTCATTTAAGTGCTGTAACTGAGCTCGCAAATCAGGTTTCAGATGCTGTGATTAGTTCAGTGGCATCACAGATTGGTACATCTTTATTTTCAACTCCTGGCGAAGCCAGTGTAATTGATCTTAAGTCAACATCTATACCTGGTATAAAAGGCAATGTAGTAATAATGGATGCTTCACTTAAGATAGAGGGTTTAGGTTCAGGTAAGTTTGCTATGATTTTTGAAGGAGAAGTAATTTCATTTTTGAAAAATGGACAACAATCACCTGCTTCCAGAGAGGGTTTTGTAAGTGATATCACATCGGGTGGAGGAATAAAAATGCAAAAGGCAACAACAGCACAGAATGTAGTGACCTCTGAACTCCAGGCCGAAAGAGTATCAGGAACTGTTTATGACAAAAGCCTGGATATTGTTCTTGATGTACCGCTTCAGATAACAGTAGAGCTTGGAAGAACAGAAAAATTAGTTAGAGATGTTTTGGAGCTCACGCCTGGTTCAGTTGTAGAACTTGATAAGCTTGCTGGCGAACCGGTTGATATTCTTGTCAATCAGAAATACATAGCAAAAGGCGAAGTTGTAGTAATTGATGAAAACTTCGGCATCAGGATAACCGACATTGTAAGACCGGCGGACAGAATTCCGAAGATATAAAGATGAATAAGAATAAAATTATTCTTCTTTTTGTTTTTTTTTTAGCGCTGTTAATATTTAGTGCGGCAAAAGGAGCACCAGCTAAAATAATTAAACAGATGAAACCCACAGTAGTGTCACAACCTCAGCCGACTGCTACGGTGTATTTGGCTGAAGCACTTAATACTGCTTCTCGGGAAAATGATCCAAAGCAAAAAAACAATTCTGCGCCTTCCACTTTAAATACTGTTATTGAACTTTTAGTTTCATTACTTTTTGTCATTGGACTGATATATCTTGTGACGGCAGGCTTGAAGTTCTTTTACATAAAAGCTTCTATACCTATGAAAAGTGAAAATGTTGTTAAAGTAATTGCCAAAGAGTATATAGATAGTAAGACTATTATGTATGTGGTTGAGTTTGCAGATAAAGTTCTTCTGCTTGGAAATGCTGGGCAATCCTTGAATGTTTTGTCTGAAATTACTGACAGAGAAACAATCGATAAATTAAAACAACAAGCTGATGAATATGTATCAAAGTATAAAATAAAAGCAGAAAATCGCTTTGATCAGCAGCTAAAAACATCCTATCTCCAACAAGGCAAAAAACTTATTAATAATGGTAATGACATGATAAAGGGAATTATATCAAAATTTAAAAAAAAGGATGATAAGCCAAAATGAGTAGCAGAAAATATAAAAACTTAATTTTTGCTATAATTGTAATAGTACTGGCTATGTTTTCTTTCAGTACTCTTATGGCTGAACCCCTCACTATTCCCAAATTAGGTATAAGCATAACAAATGCAAAAGCACCTAAAGATGTAGCAGCTACAATTCAAATATTTCTTCTGTTAACAATATTGACATTGGCTCCAGCGATTTTAATGCTCATGACATCTTTTCCGAGAATTATTATCGTGCTTTCATTCTTAAGGCAGGCCCTTGGAAGTCAACAGATTCCTCCAAATCAGGTGCTAATAGGTTTGGCTTTATTTATGACTTTCTTTATTATGAAACCAGTAGGGCAGGAAATATACGATAAAGCCTGGAAACCTTATGTAGATGATAAAATAACGTTGGAAAAGTCAGTAGATGAGGGCTTAAAACCGATTAGGTTGTTTATGTTCAAACAGACAAGAGAAAAGGATTTGGCTTTATTTATATTTTTATCAAAAACAGCAAGGCCTAAAAATCAAAATGATGTGCCAACGACTGTTTTAATTCCGGCTTTTATAATTAGTGAATTAAAGACGGCCTTCACTGTTGGTTTTTTAATATATGTTCCATTTTTGATTGTAGATATGGTAGTTGCGAGTACTCTTATGTCTATGGGTATGATGATGCTTCCACCGGTTATGATATCTTTACCATTTAAATTACTTTTATTTATTCTTGTTGACGGTTGGCATTTAATTTCTCGAGCCTTACTCGTCAGCTTTTAGGCAGGTTGAGAATAAATGAGCATAGAATTCGTCATTAATTTCGGCAGAGAAGCACTTTTGGTTACACTATTGGTTGCAGCTCCATTGCTCGGCTTGGCTCTTTTAGTCGGAGTAGTAATTAGTATTTTTCAGGCTGTAACTCAAATACAGGAAATGACACTAACCTTTGTACCAAAAATAATTGTAGTAATGCTTGCAGTAATTGTTTTCGGTCCTTGGATGCTAAGAATATTAATGAATTTTACAACTACACTTTTTTTAAACCTACCTGATTACATGAAGATGTAGAGTCATGCAGTATAATGACATATTGGGATTAGCAACAGCGCAGCTTCAAATCTTCCTTCTGGTATTTATAAGAATGGCTTCGGTTTTTATGACTGCACCCCTTATTGGTAGTAGAAATGTTCCCGTTATGACAAAAATTGGATTTGCATTCCTCGTTTCATTTATTATATATCCAATTTTAGATCATACTACGGTTCTTCCTTCGCATGCTTTGACTTATGCTATATATATACTTGCTCAAGTTTTAGTAGGAGTAATTATAGGATATGCGTCTTATATGATTTTTGCAGCTATTCAATTATCAGGACAAATAATTGATTTGCAAATGGGTTTTGGAATAGTGAATGTAATTGATCCAATGTCTAATACGCAAGTGTCAATAATTGGACAGTTTCAATTTATACTTGGGGTGCTCATATTCCTTTCAATTAATGGCCATCATGTTTTGTTTCAGGCTATGACTGATAGCTTTAGGATTATCCCTTTGACTCATGTAGGTATTACTGAGGCTACTGCCACAAAGCTTGCTGATTTATTCTTTAATATGATAATTATTGCTTTTAAAATAGCTGGCCCAGCAACTTTGGCTCTTTTTCTTACTAATGTGACACTTGGATTTATTGCAAGAACAATACCGCAAATGAATGTATTTTTAGTCGGTCTTCCGCTAAATATATTGGTTGGACTTGCGGCAGTTATGGTTTCATTACCGATAATTGTAAATATGTTTAATGCTCTATTAAGCGATATGTGGAATGATATATATTATCTTATGCAAAGTATGAGGGTATAAATGGCAGATCCGGGAAAAACAGAAAACGCAACGGCCAAAAAAAAAGAGGAAGCCAGAAAAAAGGGACAGGTCGCAAGATCTGTTGAAATCAATGTAGTTTTAAATGTGCTTGCTTCCTTTTTAGTGTTAAAAATTGCTGGCGAATATATAATGCACAACCTAAAGGAACTTTCGATTTATTTTTGGGGAAATATATTAACTTTTTCAATTGATCCTAATTCCATGTCCTCGTTTATAACCTTTGTGGTTATACGACTTCTTCTTATTTTGCTGCCTTTGCTTGCGGTTGCCTTTGTAGTAGCCATACTATCTAATGTATTACAGTTTGGATTTTTATTTACATTTGAATCAATGAAACCAACATTTGATAGGGTTAATCCTGCAAGTGGGTTTAAAAGGATTTTTGTGACTAAACGAATTTTGTTTGAGCTTGTTAAAACTTTATTTAAAGTCGTGGTTATTTCTTATATACTTTATTCTACTTCAAAAAAGATATTAAATGAAATCTTTTTAACTCCACTTATGGACATAAATACTTACTTCTTATTTGCAGCTGATTCAGTATATAAGTTAGGCATGAAAGTTGTTTTAGCTTTTATTGTTTTTTCTATTATAGATTATTTATATCAAAGATTTGAATTTGAAGATTCATTGAAAATGTCAAAGCAGGAAGTTAAAGATGAGTTGAAGCAAATGGAAGGCGACCCTTTGATAAAATCAAGAATTAGGCAGTTGCAAAGGGAAATGGCCAGAAAAAGAATGATATCTGAGATACCTTATGCGGATGTGGTTATCACAAATCCTACACACATAGCTGTTGCTTTGCGTTATAAGGAAGGCGAAGATGAGGCGCCAAAGATAGTGGGTAAGGGAATTAATCTTATGGCTGAAAAGGTTAAACAGATTGCAAGAGAACATGGTGTGATTATTATTGAAAATCCGCCTTTGGCAAGAACTCTTGTGAAGTTGGAGATTGGATGGACTGTTCCTCCTGATTTATTTCAAGCAGTAGCAGAAATATTGGCTTTTGTTTATCAGGCAAAAGGGAAAATAAGACTTGAAGAAAATAACAAAAAAGTGGATAATACTATTTTGAATGATACTTATATCCCTCGTCCGAATATCGGAGGTATTTAGTAATGGTTAGTGAGGCTAAAACTAAGTCGGCATTTGGCGTTACTTTGAGAAGATCTACGGATCTTGTCATTGTTGTTGCTATCATAGCGGTTGTGCTTATGTTGGTGGTTCCTTTACCAACATTTATTTTAGATGTTTTACTTTCTATCAATATTGCCCTTGCTTTATTGGTGCTTTTGATAACTATGTACACTCAGGAACCTCTCCACTTTTCTACTTTTCCAACTTTACTTCTTATCACTACCGTTTTCAGACTTGCTCTAAATATTTCCGCTACAAGACTTATTTTAAGCAAAGCAGAAGCTGGTAGTGTTATTGCTACTTTTGGTCAATTTGTAGTAGGTTCTCAAGATTTAAGTGGGCTCGTTGTAGGTGTTGTTATCTTTACTATCATAATTGTTATTCAGTTTGTAGTTATTACTTCAGGTGCTCAAAGAGTTGCTGAAGTTGCAGCGAGATTTACTTTGGATGCTATGCCAGGAAAGCAAATGGCTATTGATGCAGATTTAAATGCTGGCTTGTTGACAGATGAACAGGCAAGAGCAAGACGCAGGTCCATCGAGAAAGAAGCTGATTTCTATGGAGCTATGGATGGTGCTTCTAAGTTTGTGCGTGGCGATGCAATAGCTGCTATTATTATAGTAATTATAAATATAGTTGCAGGGTTTTTTATAGGAATTATGTTTCATGGTTTTGATATAAAAACTTCTGCCATTACTTATACAGTTTTAACTATTGGTGAAGGCTTAGTAACACAGATTCCAGCACTGCTGTTATCAATTGGTACAGGTATTATTGTAACTCGTGCTGCTTCTGAAGCTAACTTAGGACAAGATTTTGCTGATGAAATGCTCGGTCAACCGAGAGCTATAGGCATTGTAGGTGTTGTTCTTTTTCTTATGGCTATTGTTTTCCCAGCAATTGTTGTAAAGGTAATTTTCGCTCTGCTTGCAATTTTTTGTTGGATACTTGCTTATACTCTTAATCTTGCTTCTCAACAGGATGCCGATCAAAAGGCCGCACAAAAAGATAAGGATGAAATTAAAAGAGAACCAGAAAATGTAATGCCGCTCATACAGGTGGATACTATGGAACTTGAAATAGGATTTGCTTTAATTCCACTTGTAGATCCTACACAGGGTGGAGATTTATTGGACAGAGTAACAATGCTTAGAAAACAAATAGCGCTTGAATACGGGCTTGTTGTTCCTCCAATCAGAATTAGAGACAATATGCAATTACCTTCAAATACATATACAATTAAAATAAAAGGTGTCGAAGTTTCATCTGGTAAAGTTGAGATAGGTTATTATCTTGCAATGAAACCAGGATCTGATGGGGCAGAACTTGAAGGTATTTTAGGTAAAGATCCTGCTTTTAATCTTCCTGCAAAATGGATAAAAGAAGAAGAAAAGAAAAAAGCTGAGATGAGAGGTTATACGGTGGTTGATGTGCCTTCTGTTATGTCAACGCACCTTGCTGAAATAATAAAAGCACATTCGGATGAACTATTAACCAGACAAGATGTGCATAGATTGATAGATGCTGTCAGAAAAACAAATCCAGCTGTAGTAGATGAACTTATACCAGGGGCATTATCTTTGGGAGAACTTCAAAAAGTCCTTCAAAATCTTTTGCGTGAAAAGGTTTCTATAAGAGATTTGGTTAGTATCTTTGAAATACTTGCTGATTATGCTAAAACTACAAAAGAAACTGATTTACTAACGGAATTTGTAAGACAAGGTATGGCGAGACAGTTTACGGGAAGATATTCGAAAAATGGAATTATGCATGCTATCACACTTGACTCGGCACTTGAAAATAAAATGGTGGATGCAATTCGTTCGTCTGATAGACCAGGAATTGTTGGATTGGAGCCAAGAATAATACAAATGATATATAACAGCTTGATAAATGAATATAGAAAATGTGCAAGCGCGGAGTATGAAGCCGTTATTTTATGTTCGCCTATGGTCAGAGGTTATTTTAGGAAAATAGCAGAAAAAATTCTACCTAACTTAGCAGTGTTATCCTATAATGAAATATTGCCGAAAGTTGAAGTACGGGCCGTAGGGACGGTGAAAGTTGATTTATGAGGATAAAAAAATTTGAAGCAGATACATTTCAAGAAGCACTATCCCAAGTCAAGAAGGACTTCGGATCAGAAGCAGTCATACTTCATACAAAGAAATACATTAAAGGTGGAATTTTTGGATTATTTGGTAGAGAAATAACGGAAGTAACTGCAGGCATAGATATTAATTTAGAACGCAATAGACCACAAGAATCTTCGTTCGAAAAAACGCCTCAACCAACTGTGCAATACACTACAAATCAATATTCTTCAAAAAAATTACATTCACCGCAGGTAAATATACAGCAGCGTTTTGAGGCACAAGCGCCAGTAAATAATCGAATTGAAGATATTAGTCAAAAAAATGAAAACTTAGCACGCGAATTATCACAGGGTAAAGTAAGCGCAGCTGGTTCATATAGACCGGCTCGTGATTTAGGAACTATTAACCCTGCAGCGGTGGCTTTAAAAAGCGGAATTGGTAGGGTACAAAAGCTTCTAATAGAAAATGGAGTTGAAGAGAGTCTTGTATATAGAACACTGCAGACCATAAATGCTCAACTTACTGATGTTCAAATTAACAATAAAGTTTTTATGGAACAGTTTCTTTATGATTATCTTGCTGACATGGTTCAGGTATCAGGTTCGATTAAAACAACTCCAGGCACAGCCAAGGTAATTGCCTTCATAGGACCTACCGGAGTAGGTAAAACGACCACAATAGCCAAATTAGCTGCTAAATATGCCCTCATAGAGGGTAAAAGTGTGGTTATGGTGACTGCTGATACTTACAGAATAGCAGCTGATTTACAACTTAAGAAATACGGGGAAATAATGGGAATTCCAGTTGAAGTTGTTTTAACACCTGATGACTTCAAAAAAGTAATAAACAAACATATTGATAAAGATTTGATATTCTTTGATACGGCTGGAAGAAGTCCAAGAAACAGGCAGCATTTGTCTGAACTTAAGGAGTTTTTGGAAGTACACACGCCAATCGAAACTCACATAGTCATCTCTTCTGTTATGAAATACTACGATGCGCTGAGTACAATAAATAATTTTGGACTCGTTCCTATACATCGCATGTTATTTACAAAACTTGATGAAACAAAAAATTATGGTATGTTGTTAAATTTGTCAGTTGGTTCAGGTGGTATACCGATTTCTTTTCTGACTATAGGCCAAGATGTTCCTGACGATCTTGAAATAGCAGATCCTAAAGTTATTTCAAGATTAATAATTAAAGGAGACTTTGAAAATTGGATCAAGCAGAGAGGTTAAGAGAACTTGTAAAAGCAAAGAGAGCAGAAGGTGGATTGCCGCAGAATTCTGGTAAGCTTGACCAGGACCCAGAATCTGTTGAAGAAGAGTTTCCTGAACATGAAGCAAGGCCCACAACTAAGGTCATTGCTATAGCCAGTGGAAAAGGCGGCGTCGGTAAGTCAAACTTCACTGTCAATATGGCAATTGAATTAGCCAAATTAGGAAATAGGGTAATGATACTTGATGCTGATTTGGGTTTAGCTAATGTTGATATACTTCTGGGTATTAATCCAAAATATAATCTTGTTCATTTGGTAAGAGGCGAAAAGGATATAAAAGATATAATAACTGAAACAGAGTTTGGAATTAAGGTTATAGCGAGCGGTTCTGGAGTGAAAGAATTAGTGAATTTGAGTAATATGCAGAGAGCTTCATTTATAGAAAAAATATCAGAGTTGGAAGATATGGTAGATGTTCTTCTTGTCGATACTGGTGCAGGCATAAGCAAAAATACTTTGAGTTTTCTATATGCCGCAGATTATGGAATAATTATTACCACACCTGAGCCTACTGCACTTATGGATGCCTATGGTCTTATAAAAGTAACATCGCAAAGCAAGTCGAATGTGCCATTAAAATTGGTTGTAAATATGGTTAACAGTAAGGAAGAAGCTAAGGAAATAACATCAAGAGTAGTTTTACTTGCCAGAAGGTTTTTGAATGTATTTGTTGAATCTTACGGATTTATTTATCGTGATAAGAATGTATTAACAAGTGTAATGTCACAGAAACCTTTTACTGTAATGTTTCCTGGTTCGAAAGCCTCAGAGTGTATAAAAGAGATAGCGGCTAAGGTCTCTCTGCGTATGTCGAAAATCCAGCCAACAAAGTTTAGCGATGAACCTGAGGAAAAAAGAGGAGTTTTTAAAAGAATATTTGATTTATTTCAATAATAAGTTGTGTGTATATGAATAAATATACAGAAAATTATAAAGTGTTTTGAAGCGCAAGACAGGAAGTATGTGTAATATAAAAAATAATTGAGGATAACAAAATACTATGGCAAAAAAAATAAGCGAACATATGGAAGTTGAGATTGCTATGCTCGCGGGAGTGCTTGGATTTTTTCTTGGTGGACTTATCAATGTAAAAAAAGACGATATAGTTGTTATTGTATTATCAGCCGTAGTTACGGGAGTAATTGTATTTTTTGCAACTTATTATGCAATGCTTCTTGTCTTTTCTGGAACAAAAAAAACTGATACTAAAGAAAATGAAACTTTTGAAACATTAAACTTTGATAAAGAGAAGATTGGTAATAAAGTAGCTAAAGATTTAGTAGAACCTAAGTCAATGATAAAAGAGAAACCTATAAAGGGTAAAAAGCTTGATATTGTTAGCAGTGATGATAATTTATATGAAGATTTATACAAAAAATGACAGCAGCTATGGACAATGTACATATTGACTTAATATGGAAAAAATATAGGGAAACAAAGAATGAAAAAGCCAGAGAAGAACTTGTATTGAATTATTTACCACTTGTAAAATACTTATCTGACCGAATTACTTTTCAGTTACCTGATTATATTCGATTTAATGATAAAGAAGATATATATGTTGAAGGAGTAATTGGTCTTTTAGATGCTCTTGAAAGGTTCAATCCTGAATTAAATGTGAAATTTGAGACTTTTGCTACTAAAAGAATACGCGGAGCTATACTTGATTCATTGCGTAAAGAAGATTTATTGCCAAAAAATGTTCGGGCTTTAGTTAAAAAGGTTGAAAACTCAATGATTACGCTTGAATCACTATATGGCAGACCTGCTACAGAAGAAGAACTTATGAAAGATTTAATGATGACAAATGATGAGTTTTATGATATATTATTTAAAATTAAGGGAGTTTCTTTGACATCCATAGACAGCGAAAGCGTCAATAATAAAGGTGATATACTATATTTTGATGATATTATTGGCGAAACTGGAAGTTCTATGTTTGAACTTGAATCAAAGGAAGCTTCTTCTCAACTTGCATTAATAATAGAAAAGCTTGAAAGAAAAGAAAGAATATTACTTGAAATGTATTACTGGGATGGATTAACGCTCAAAGAAATAGGTTTGGCTTTAAATATTTCAGAGTCAAGAGCGTGCCAGATACATACGAAGTTGATACTGCAGTTGAGAAGTGGGTTTAAAAAACTCGAAAAGGGCAGGTGATATTATGGTTGATATGGATGGATATCCAACGATAAGCATAGAAGATGAAGGAATATACTTAACTGTATTTCCGCCTAAAGGAAAAGGAATTCGTGTTTCATCGGCTATAGTTAAAGCAGAACTTGCTAAAGATATTTATAAAGGTAAGGATATTGATTGGGATGCAGTGGAAAGATCAGTCAGAGAGTCATCAGGTAAGCAGGTATTAATTCTACATGAAATTATAAACAGAAAAGATGGGCAAGTATTTTTAAAAATGGATCCAGATGAAATGTCTGTTTTGTTTACAGTAGTACCTCCACAAGGTGGCGGCAAGGAAATTGAGATTGATGATGTAAATAATGTTCTTACAACTAATGGCATCGTATTTGGTATTAAACCAAATATTATTGCAGAGCTGGTAAGAAAAGCAAAAGAAGCAAAAAATGATCCGACTATACTTTTAGAAACAATCGAAGATATCGTTGCTGAAGGAACACACATGGTCAATGGTGATGATTCCAAACTCGAACTATTGTTTAGCACCGAAGATAAAGATGAAGGCGCGCCAAAGGATGTAGAAGCGGCCATGAATTATAGAAATGTCAAATCAATTCAAAATGTAAAAAAAGGCGAAGCCTTAGCCAAAAAAAATCCACATACTATCGGAATAGATGGTATGACTGTGACTGGTAAGGAATTAAAAGCACAGCAAGGAAATGAAATTAAATTTATTTTTGGAAAAGGCGTAGAACCTGCTGTTGGAAACCCTGATTTGTATGTGGCTACTAATGATGGACAAGTAGTTTATAAAAATAATAAGCTTGAAGTTCTTGAAATTTATGAAATACATGGAGATCTTAATATTAAAATAGGAAATGTTGATTTTGTTGGAACCGTTATAGTACACGGTAGTGTTGGAGAGTTTACTATCAAAGCAGGTGAAGATGTTATGATAGATGATGTTTGCGATTCTGCAACGATTATATGCAATGGTAAGGTTACAGTTAAAGGTGGTATTGTTAAATCTAAAATAGTTGCTGGTGGTGAGGTTAGTGCAAAATATATAAGAAACTCAAATATAGAAACTGAAAAATCAATTATAGTAAACGAAGCAGCAATGCATTCAACTTTAATATCTGGTGATAAGATACTTGTTATGGGTGCAAAAGGGCTTTTAGTAGGCGGCACGATAGCTGCAGCACATGAAGTATCTGCGAAAGAAATAGGCGCTAAAATGGCAACCCCTACAGAAATATCCATAGGTGAGACACCTAAAATGAGAGAAGAGATGAGTAAAGCAGTTACTGAACTTAATAATATAAAAGAACATTTTGACAAAACAAAAAAAGGTATATTATTTCTTAAGGATTTAAGCTCTAAAAGTGGTGGACAGTTACCTGATGATAAGCGTGATTTAATGGCAAAATTAACCAGAACGCAGTTTAAGCTAATGACGGATCAAAAAAAGTGGGAAGAAATTAAGAGCAAACTTGATACAAAAGCGAAAGAAATGCAAACTTCTAAAAGAGGAAAAGTAAACTGTTTAGGTATAGTATATACTGGCGTCAAGATAATAATAAATAAAGTACAAAGAACTATAACGGATGAGTTGAAATATTGTACATTCGTAGACAAAAACGGCGAAATCCAGATACTTCCTTTTTCTGGATAGCCATAATTATTTCAATTTAGGAGACGGCTTAATATGGGCTTGCATGATGTTCAGGTAGTTTTGAGCTCTACTAATATTGCCGATCGTATTCAAAATGTAAATCAGCAGCAAGGTCAAGTTGCTCAATCACAAAATGCTATGCAACTTGAAAATCAAGCCCGTTTAAGTCTTACACAAACTCAGCGCACAGAACATGAAACAGCGGCGAGATTAATAAAAGAGAAAGATCGACGGGGTCGTAATATGAAAAGGAATGAAAAAAACAAAGATCAAAAAAGTGAAGTTGTTGATAAAAAACAAGATTTAAACTCTTCGGCTTTAAATCCCTCAGGGAACAATATAGATATTAAAGCATAAAGGATAAAACATGGAAATATTATTGATAATATTAAATTTGATACTTTTAGGTTTGGCAGGATATTTATTTTATAAAAATAACAAAGAAGTCAGTCGCAGTGAAAAACTGTTTTCTGACCTTGAAGATATGGATTTGATTGAGTTCCAGCAGAACCTGAAGGCCTTGATTGAAGAGCTAAACAGAGTTACCAAAACAAGCATTACTGATATGGAAGAGAAAAAAGCCGATGTAGAACTCATTATCAAGTCGGCGGATGTCAGAATTAGTGAAATAAAATATCTTATGGAAAGAAATAAGTTAAAAAGACATGCAGAGTACAAAGATGCTATGACTGAACCTGTAACTGAAAAATCACCTGAATTACCTTTTGAAAATACTCATCAATTAAATGATTCACAAGATAAACAAAAGCTTTATATAACAGGAATGGAAGAAACCTCTGAATTAGCTGCACTACCTGATGTACAAAAACCCGTTAAAGATAAATATCAGCATATAAGTAGCTTGATTAAAAATGGACTTTCAGTAGAGGAAATTGCTAAAGTTACAGGTTTTACAAGAGGTGAAATTGAATTAGTGAGAAATATTAAAAGATATTAATAATTATTTCAATTCATACAATATTTTTCAGAGTTTATTGCGCAAAATATTAGTATTTCTCATATGTCAAGTCAGACAATAATGAAAACGAGGCATATTAATGGTAATAAATGGTGTTAATGGAAATCCCTTAGAACTGGTAATATCGAAAAATAAAGGAATACAAGATTTTATTGATACTATAAAAACAGGTGATACTTTAAGAGGCAAGGTCATTGAACTAATACAAGGGGAAAATAAGGCAATTATTAATTTCCGCGGATTCAACATTATATCTGATTTACCTACTGGAGCAAATTTTAGTATTGGTGATATAATTAATGTGCAGGTTTCAAATTTAAATGATAAAGTTTTTATGAAACTTGTTTCTGGTGCGGTTGAGCTCGGACAGGGGGCACAGTTACCGGAAACGCAACCAGTTACAATACAACAGATAATAACTATGTTAAATGCAATTAAAGTCCCAGTAAATGAACAAAATATATTTATAGCACAAAAACTAATGGATTATCACTTGCCAATAACAGCAGATAATATACTTATTGTTACAGCCTCACTTGGAAAATATATGGAAAATAAAGGATTAGATTCAAGGTCAATACTCGGACAAACACCGCAAGCAAATCAAGAAACAGCAAATCTGTTACAAAATCAGGTTTCAGCTAAACAAAGTCCAATTACTTTTGATGCTGAATCGGCTATCTCATCTCTTACTTTTTTAATGTCAAGAAACTTGCCCTTAAGTAACGATATATTTACTGATACAATGGCAAAATATTTTAAAAATGACATGAAATTAAATCAAAATATGGAAGCATTAAATATATCTTTTGATAGGTTAAACTTGGTTAAGAATATTGCTTCTCCAGATAGACTTGTTAATGCATTACTAAATAACATTAATAATGAAATTATTAATATTAAAGAATCAATGTTGGGTATTTCCATTAATCCGACTGAAAAAAACCTAACTATGCAAATACTTCAAGATCAGTTTGTTAACTTTATTGATAAATCTGGTTTAAATACAGAGAATAAAATAAAAGAAGTGGCTTTAGGAACTTTGAATCAGTCAACTGTGTTGGCCGCTTCTAAGGAAACACTTAAAGCTCAGATTTTAAAACTCGTGAATCAGATTGAAGCATTAGATACGACAAAGGTAAATCCTCAACAAAAGTCGGAAATAGACAATGTGAAGGAAAAAGCTCTTGATTTACTCACTAATATTAACGCTATTCAATTCATAAATCAAAAACCAGTGGCGTATGATGCTTTGTACACTCAAATACCAATATTGCTAAATAATAAATATTTTAATGGGGAATTGCAGGTGTGGTTTAGAAAAGGTTCACTTAAAGAGAACTATGAAAAAGCTTTACCAATTAATTTTGTCTTTGTACTTAATACATCAAACATGGGTAATGTTAAGATTTCGATGACTGTTCACAAAAAAAATGCAGAGTGTATAGTGACAACTGATAATGAAAAAGCAAAACAAATTTTAATGAGAGAAAAAGCTGGTTTTTTAAAATCTATTTCTGCCGTTGATTTTAATATGAAAAGTTTTGATATAAGAGTTCAAAAAGATATTCCTGTAAATGCCCCAACACTTTCCGAGGGATATGTAAATCTCGGTAGAATCAATTTGCAGGCATGAGAGATGGCTAATATGGATGACAATAAACCAATAATACAGAATCAACCAAAAAGGCAATCCGCGCTGGCTATTAGTTATGATAAAAATAAGGATTCAGCACCTGTGATTGTTGCTAAAGGTAAGGGAACTATAGCAGAAAGAATTTTACAGATAGCAAAAGATAATAATATCCCAATTCACCACGATCCTGATTTGATTGAGGTCTTATCAAAATTAGATTTAGGACAGGAAATACCAACTGATTTATATAAATTAATTGCTGAGGTTTTAGTTTATGTTTACAAATCAAACAATAAAATAGGTAAGATACTTTAATCATATAGTTTATAAAGGAGTTCTTGTGAACAAATTTGTTGCTGCCATTAGTTCCTTCTTGATAACAATTCTTATTATTTTAACTTTTAAGATTATGACCGTACCTAAATCAATAAAGCCAAAAGTATTTGGGGGATTAAAGTATGACAGTGTTAGGTCTATATGTCTTGCGCCGAATGGCTATTTACTTGCAGGAATGACAACCTCTTCAGGTATTGGATATGTAGATGCATATATTTTAAGTCTCAATGAAAAAGGCGAAAAAAAATGGGAAAATACTTTTGGTGGAAAAGATGATGATAGATTATTTGATATATTGAATAATGGAAATGGCTATGCAATGTGCGGATATACAAACTCGTATGGTTTAGGTTTAAATGATTTTTATTTGATTAATACTGATTATAAAGGTAATTTGAAGTTTTCGAAAACTTTTGGTGGAAAGAACAGGGATGAAGCATATTCAATTGCGCTTGCTTCTGAGGGTGGTTATGTCATTGCAGGTCTAACTGATTCATTTGGGACTAAACCTAATACGAGGCTTTATGTAGTTAAAACTGATGCGGATGGCGATTGTGTTTGGACTCGAACATTTGGTAATAATAAATTCAGTATGGGAGCTTCTGTAATCAATGCCGCAGATAGGGGCTATATTGTTTGTGGTTCAACGAACACTTTAGGAAATGGAAAGCAGGATTTATTATTATTGAAAATAGACAGTGGAGGAAATACTCTTTGGGTGAAAACATATGGTGGTAAATTAGATGATGTTGGAAATAAAGTAATATTAACAAAGGATAAAGGATATGCGATTATCGGTAGTACCGTTTCATTTGGACATGGAAATCAAGATTTATATTTGATTAAGACAGATGCTGAAGGTGATTGTGTGTGGTCAAAAACATATGGTGGTTTAGGAATGGACCAGGGAGTTACAATTATTAATAGTGATGATGGTGGTTATGTTATAGGGGCAACAAGCGAATCATTTAGTTACGGTAGTACTGATTTATTGGTAATGTCAGTTGATGCTTTGGGTAATAGTTTATGGAGTAGACATTTTGGTGGTAAAAAAGATGATTATCTTGGTGGAATATTAAACGCAAAAGATGGTGGCTATGCTATTGCAGGTTGGACTCTTTCCTCGGATGCTGATAATTATGATGCGTATTTTTTAAAATTAACTAAAAATGGAGATTTTTAACAAATTGAAATTATTCTGGTTTTGAATCTTGATTTGGTTTTTGAGTTTGGTCAACTGGGCTTTCGGCAATTGAAGTGAAGGATTCTTTATCTTTTTGGGTTTTAGTTGTTAACTCTGTAGGCAAATCCTTATCTATTGAAGCTATAAGCCCTTCAACTTTGTTTCTTATGGCAGCAAGCTGATCATTGGGTACAAATGATTCTTTCATTGTTTTATTTGCTTCAAATAATTCATCAGCAATGTTTATGGCTGCCAGTATGGCTATCTTTTTGGCATCTTTTAATCCAGTAGCTTCTTGTACTTCAGTCATTTTATTATTAAGATAATTTGCCAAAGAAATAATATAGTCTGGTTTTGCCACACCTTTAATTGTGTATTCATTGCCAAATATGTTAACTGTAATTACTGATTTATCCATTTTCTTCCTTCTTTAAAAGTCCATCGACTTGTCTTAGGACTCCTGCAAGTTTGGTGTAGAGGACATTTCTATCATTTTTAAACTTAATAACAGTTTTCTTAAGGTTTTCAAGTTCATATAAAAGTTCTGGCTTAACTTCAATAAAGGAGCTATCAGTTATTGGCACTGAGGCTGAAGGTCTTGTTTCATTCAAGCGTGCTTTTAATGAGGTATTTTCATTATTTAAATGTTTGATAATTACCAAAAGCTCTTTGATTTTGTTATCAAGTATATCAAGTGCAATTAATGGCATATTTTATGACCTCAATTCGGCATTAAGTTCGGATTTTAACCGGCTCGTAATGCGTTCCATGGCTTTGTTAATTTCAACTTCTGAAAGAGTTTTTTTATCTGATTGAAATATTATATTGTAACTTAAAGACTTACAACCATTTGGAATTTGATTACCTTTGTAAAGATCAAATAACCGTATAGATTTAATAAGAGATTTGTAGTCGGAATTGATTATAGTCTCTAATTTTTCTTGTTCTATAGTATCAGAGACAACAACAGAAATATCTCTTTTGACAACAGGGAAGCGTGAAACAATGGAATACTTAGTGCTCGCGTCATTTAGAGAACCTAAGGCTTCAATATCTAATTCAAACATATGAGCTTTTTCTTTGAGCTTGTGATTGTATAATATTTCTTCCTTTAATTGTCCTACGGTTCCAACTATGCGATTCCCAATCAATACTTCCGCAAAGTATTCATAAAACTCATTTGAGCCTGACATTTTAAACTGTATATCTTTGTTAAGCCCAAGAGTAGAACTTATACCGCGGATAACTGATTTGATATAATAAAAATCAGACTGAAACTCTTTGTTATTAAAGGCCTTGTCAATTATCATTCCGTAGGTTATAGCTGCCAAACGCGGTAATTGTAAATAATCTGAACCTTTTTGAAAAAACACATTTGCAGTTTCGAATAAATGTATATTGGCATTTTCATTGTTAAAGTTTGTAATTAGATTTTTAATAAGATCAGGAAGCAAGGATGTTTTCATATGAGTTTCTTCATCATTATAGGCGTTTTTAAGTGCAACAGAATTAGCTGGTAAATAGGACTGTGCATTTAATGATTTCAACAATTTGTTATTTAAAAAACTGTAATTAATAACTTCTGAAAATCCAAAGCCTGTCATAACAGTTGCCAGTTGTCTTTTGAAAACTGATTCAGAGGTATCACGACCTAAAGTGATAGAAGCTATAGGTAGTGTTGAAGGTATATTATCGTAGCCGCTTATTTGGGCTATGTCTTCTATAATATCTATTTCTTCTGTTATATCTACTCTGTAATGAGGAATTTCAACTATTATGGAATCAGCAGCGCTGGTCTTTATTGGAAAAAACAATTTATTAATTTTAGCTTCTATATCTGCTGCTGTAAAGTTTGTTCCAAGTATTTGATTTACTCTGTTAAACCTCACCTTTATAGTTTTTGGGGCAAGGTGTGACGGATATATGTCTATGAAATCTGCTGAGGCAATGCCTCCGGCAGTTAATACAATGAGTTCCACGGCATGATTAAGCGCATTGGCTACATTATCTATGTCTATTCCTCTTTCAAATCTATAAGAAGAATCAGAAGATACTCCGAGATGTCTTGAACTTATTCTTACTGTTTTTGGTTGAAAGCATGCAGATTCAAGAACTATTGAAGTGGTTGTGTTGTCTACAGAGTAGTTTTCGCCACCCATTATACCTGCTAAGGCAATAGGGTTTGCGGAATCTGCAATGATAAGGTCTTCTGCGTTTGGATGGTACTCTTTTCCGTCTAAAGTAAGTATCTTTTCGTGGGCTTTTGCGGTTCTGATAATTATTTTATTATTACTAAGTTTTTTCAAATCAAAAGCATGTAAAGGGTGGTTTAACTCAAAAAGTACATAATTTGTAATATCTACAACATTATTTATTGGTCGTATATTGACGGATGAAAGCGCATCTTTTAACCATTGTGGAGATTGAGCTATTTTGACACCTTCAATTAGACGAGCGCAATAACGCGGACATTTAATAGGTTCTAAATTTTCAATTTGAACTTTTGAACTTATTAAAAGTTCTGGGTTAATTAGTTTGGATGGGATGTTGCAAGAAGGGTAGTTTAGCTGAAGTCCAGTTCTTGAGGCTATGAATCTGGCTACTCCTGTGAGTGATAAAAGGTCTGGTCTGTTTGGTGTTATTTCAAGATTTAAAATAGTATCTGGTTTTATAGGTTCAAAAGCTTCCCCAATTTTGTATTTTGATGCATCAAGTACCATTATGCCATCTGGTTCCACTGAAAGTCCAAGTTCGGTTGTAGAACAAATCATGCCACTTGACTCAATTCCTCGAATTTTGGCTTTTTTGATTTTAAAATCACCAGGAAGGACAGCTCCTATTTTGGCTAAGGCGATTATTTGTCCAACTGTGACATTTTTTGCTCCACAGACTATTTTGAAGGTCTCTGTTCCGTCAGTTACATCGCAAAGGTTTAAATTGTCTGCTTGAGGATGTTTTTCTATTGCTATTATTTTAGCTACATAGACATTTGTGAAAGGAGATTGTTTTTCTATGATTTCTTCTACTGGTAGTCCTGCAATATTTAACATATTAACAAGTTCAAGGGGAGACAAAGTTAAATTGATGTATTTTTTGAGCCAAGTATAACTAATCAGCATCTATTATCTCCTAAAATGTGAATTTTATAAATTATCACATAAACATTCTGAAATGTCAATTTTAAATGTATTGGTATAATAAAACCTAAAACAGCTAAACTTTGCTTGAATACTTATTGGCTTTATTATATAAACATTATTGAAATAAGGGAATTAGTGGTTTTGCGTGAGCAAATTGTCAATAATGTGCATAATGAGCTATTAAACATAGAATGTGAAACGATGTTAAAATTATTGATTTAGACGATTTTTCTTGCAAAATATCATGACCTGTATTATTATTTATGTGCTAAAGAAAATATTGGAGGATTACATGGCTATGGATTTAAAGGAAGTTAAAGGCGCAATAGTTGATATTAAGCAGAGAGCATCGAAGATAGAGGTGTATCTTTGACATTGAAAAGAAGAAAGTAACTAAAGATGAACTTGAAAAACGCACAGTAGAACCAAACTTTTGGAATGATTCCCACAATGCAAAAGCCGTTCAGGCTGAACTCAAAATTATCAATAATGCCCTCAATATAACAAATCAAATTAAGACAGCTATTGCTGATATTGATATTTTGATTCAACTTCTTGAAGCTGATAAAGATGCTTCGTTGGAGAAGGAGCTCGTTGACAGATTTAACTTGCTTAATAAGTTGATTAATCAGGAAGAGTCTAAGCTCATGTTTTCTGGCAAGTATGACAAGAATAATGCCATAATTACCTTGCACGCTGGTGCGGGTGGAACAGAGTCTTGTGATTGGGTTCAAATGTTATTGCGAATGTATTTAATGTGGTGTGAAAAAAAGGGTTTTGAAGTATTTATTACAGATTCTATGCCTGGTGATGAAGCGGGTTTAAAAAGTGTAACATTTGAAGTGCAAGGCGATTTTGCTTATGGTTATTTTAGGTCTGAAAAGGGCGTACACAGGTTGGTTCGCATATCTCCATTTGATTCCAATAAGCGCAGACATACTTCTTTTGCTTCTTTTGAAATTATTCCAGAAATAGAAGAAGATATTGAGGTAGATATAAGAGCAGAAGATTTGAAAGTGGATACATATAGGGCTTCGGGTGCTGGTGGTCAGCATGTAAATAAAACAGAATCGGCAATAAGGATTACGCACTTGCCTACAGGGGTCATAGTTGCTTGCCAAGTAGAGCGGTCACAGATACAAAATAGAGCAAGGGCCATGAAGGTTTTAAAATCAAAGCTTGTCGCGTTAAAAGAAGAACAACATAAAGATAACATAGCAGAGATTGCCGGAGAGAAAAAAGAAATGGCTTGGGGAAGTCAGATAAGATCGTATGTGCTTCATCCGTATAAAATGATAAAGGATTTAAGGACTGATTTGGAAAGATTTGATGTAGATAAAGTATTAGATGGCGATCTTGACCCATATATAACTGCGTACTTAAAAATGGAAGCGGAGAATAAATCAAATGAAAAAATTTAATTTTGAACTACAAATGGCATCTTTAATTCCGGAGTTTATCAATCAGTTTTTTCTCAATGTTAATATTGATCAAGATTCACTTACTTGTATTGAACTTGAAGATTTAGGTGATGCGTTAAAAAACGCTAAAGATGATGAGTTAAAAGATATAAAGAAGTTTTTGTCACTTGATAATGTTTCGCATCCAGAAGAAGCTGAAGAATATGCTGCTATTGATGATGAAACAAAAGTAGATACAGATCCATTGTTTCCAAAATCAGTTGAAGAAACTTTGGATGAAGTGGATGCCCAATTGGAAGAAGTCGACAGTGATTATTATCATCGTTATACACCAACAGAACTAAAATATATTTTTGATAAGGTCATAGATAATATTGATAAAATATATGATTATTATCTTGATTATGCTTCAGTTAATCTTACAATGACAATAAACTTTAAAATGCAAGGAACTCTTGAATCAAACCTCGTGGTAGAATTTTTAGGACATGGTATGAAACCGGATAATATAGAAGATACTTTTTATTTGCCAGTTAAAAATGCTTTGGTTAGTGATGAGGTGGCCGTCAGAATATATTTTTATTATGATATTGAAAAAACAGCAGAATATGAGAAGGCATTCAAAGAAATAACAGATGTCATGAATGTGAAACATGATGGTAAATACAATGGGGAAATGAATTAATTCTGTGTATTTAAATAAAGGTCAATGGCAATGCTCATAAATACTGAGATTTATGATGTTCTCTCTGCTGGACTCACTCTTGATGAATACAGTCGTATCTTTGATTTGCGTTTCACTCAACTAAAAGAAGCAGCAATTCTTGATGCTGGGGCTGGTTATAACTCTTTTGCGGCCGAAGCGAATTCTTTGGGTTTAAATGTAAAAGCCTGTGATTTGCAATATGGATTTTCCGCAGATATGCTTGAAAAAAAACATAAAATTATCATTGCGAAAATGTATGAAATAATACATAATGCCAAATTCGATGCAGGCTGGGATTATTACAAGAAAGACTTAGCTCTTAAAGCTAATAAAGAAAATACCAGCAAGCTTTTTTTTGAAGACATAAGAAAAGGTAACTTAAATAGATATATCAACACGAATTTGCCTTTTACGATATTTACGGATAAAGAATTTGATATTACGCTTGTTTCAAATTTTATGTTTTCGAAAGAAGTTTCGCTGGATTATTATTTTGATTGTTTAGTAGAACTAATAAGGATAACAAAAGAGGAAATTCGTATTTTCCCTATTGAAAATCTTTACTGGGAAAAGTCAAATCTAATTGATACAATGAATAAAGAAGGACAGTTTGGCAAATGTAGATTCGAAGTAAAGAAAGTGGATTTTGAAATTTTTAAAGGAATTAATGAATATTTAAGTGTTAGTATTTTATGATTTTAATTCTATTAAATGGAGGTTTTATGAGAAAAATGTTTGTTTTAGCTATGTTGGTTATGGGAATGGGTACCTATGCTTTTGCTGGTGGCTATTTGAATTTAGGTGACGATTATGCTGTTCTTACAAATAATAAACTTTTTAATTCAGGTGTTTCTACAGTTTCATACTTTAATGGTTCGGTAGGTGCTGCTTTGGATTGTGGACTGATAGCTGGTTTGCGATATGATCACTTAGGTATCGAAGATAAAAGTTTTGGTACTGAAAATGTTCGTTTGGTCGCAGCAATTCCAGCATTAGAGCTTGGCTACTATAGTAAGTTAATGGATGAGAAGCTGCTTTGGTGGACAACGGCAAGAATAGGGTATGCTGTCTCTGCAAGATACAGGCGTGGCATAACTGATTATAAAGCTACTGCTTTTGTACCTGCAGTATCTACTGCTTTATACTATAATTTTGTAGGAAAATTTTATGCAGGTTTAGAAGTTGGATATAGATATTTCAATGTGAAATATGCAGGTTTAGATTCAGGAAGTAATGAACTAAATCTTAGTGGTATATTTATTGGAGTTTCTTTTTTACATTTTATGGGTAAATAATTAATTTAAGAAGCACTTAAATCGTGGAGGCAAAGTAATGGCAAAGTTAAAAGTAGCAATAATAGGTTGTGGAACGATTTTTCCAATGCATGCTGAGTCCATAAGGCAGTCTTGCAAAGATATTGCATATCTTGCAGCGGTTTGTGATATAAAACAAGACAGACTAATGGCTGCTGGTGCCAAATATCAATGCGCCACTTATGCAAATTATAAACAAATGATAGACATAGAAAAACCAGATATTATACATGTCTGTACGCCACATTATATGCATAAAGAAATGTCAGAGTATGCGATAAATCGCGGAGTTCATGTGTATCAGGAAAAACCTATGACTATTTCTGCGAAAGATGCGTTAGAGCTAAATAAATTAGTCAAAGAAAAAAAAGTAAAATATGCGATATCATTTCAAAACAGATTTAACCCATCCACTCAATTAGCCAAAAGATCAATAGATTCAGGAGAGCTTGGAAAGATATTATCTGCAAAGCTTGTTCTCACTTGGTGCAAGCCAGATGATTATTATTTAAAAAGTGATTGGAAGGGAACCATAGATAAAGAAGGCGGTGGGGTTATAATAGATCAAGCAATACACTCACTTGATATACTTAGGTATTTATTCAACTCGGAGATTGACTGGGTGGACGCAACTACTGCTAATAGACTTCATGTGAAAATACAGGTAGAAGACGAAGCTGCTGGAGTAATAATGTTTAAGAATGGCTCGTATGTAAACTTCTATACAATTTGTCATTATTCATATGATGACGATGTGGTAATGGAAATACATTGTGAAAAAGGTAAAGTTAAGATAGTAAAGGATAAAGCAGATGTATATATAAAAGACAAGTTTTTCGGCGGTCATAAATCAGCAAAGCCAAAGGCAAGCGAGTTTATAGATTATGGTGCTGGTTGGAAAGAATATTGGGGATATTGTCACTCAATTGAAATTAGAAGATTCTATGATGCTATATTAAACAATACTACTGTGGATGTAAATGAAGATGCTGGACTTGAAACACAGTGGATGGTTGAAGCAATTTATGAGTCAGGTAGGACTGGTAAAAAAGTTTATATGTCTGAGCTAAAAGCAAAATAAGCTTATTGAGTTATAAATAAAGATAAGCGCCAGATTTATCACAGATTTGAGTTTATAATGGGTTTTTAGAGTAATAATTTCGTTTATATGGATATTTTAGCATATTTTGTTCTCTATTTATCAAATTCATCCAATACTGCTTTTAATCTTGACTAATTCCATAAAAACTATTAAAATATAGCATATTTCTTATTTTAATGTCTTAAATTATCATTTGTGATAAGGAGTTTCATTTTGCGAAAACCATTTTACATTATTTTGTTGTCTATATTAATTATTTTTCTAATTGCAGAGATTATAATAACTTTTACACAAGGTAACGCGAATCCTGTTATGCCTAAAAGAATAGCCCTTATTAATATAGATGGAGAAATAGCAGATACTACTCATGTAATGGAATTACTAAATACTTATAATGATATGGCAGCAGTTAAGGCAATTGTACTTAGGGTAAACAGTCCAGGTGGTGGAGTTGCTGCTTCGCAGGAAGTTTTTTCGCTTATAAGAAAAATAAAATTAAATGGCAAAAAAGTAGTGGTTTCTATGTCTGACATGGCAGCTTCAGGTGGATATTACATATCATCGGCTGCGGACAAAATATATGCCAATCCTGGTACTATAACAGGTTCCATAGGCGTTATTATTAATTTTATGAATGCTGAAAAATTACTTGGAAAAGTAGGACTGGATTTTACAACAATTAAGAGTGGAAAATATAAAGATACTGGTTCGTTTTCTCGCCCAGTAAATGAAGAAGATAAATTACTAATGGGTTCAATGATAAAGGACGTTTTAAATCAGTTTGTTGATGATGTGGTGTCTGTTAGATCGGCCAAGCTGGCTGCGGCTTTTGGGATAAATGAAATAAATGAAAAAAAGCGCGATGAGTTGGTTAAGGTTTATATGCTGGCAAATGTAGCAGATGGAAGAATCTTCACAGGAAGACGCGCAAAGGAACTTGGACTTATAGATGAGATTGGAAATATAGATGATGCAATTGCAGGGACTGCAGAAATGATAGGGGTACATGGACGACCATTAGTTATTTCTGAGAGAAAGAAAAAAGGTTTTGGCCCTTGGCTTGATTCTAAGATAGCAGATTTAAATCCTCGTGGTAGTTCGTCGATGGTAATGCAATATAAAATGAAATAAGAATTATAATTCTAAATAATTTATTAAACATATGACCTATGGGAGGACATAATGGCTCAAAATGAAAAGGAAAAGAAAAACAGTCCGAAAGATATAACTCCAAATTCTAAATCTGGGGCTGAAAAGAATAACGCTGTTCCTACTGATTATCAAGCAAGTGAGTCTGATTCAATTGTAGGAAAAGAAAATGAAGATGCTACATCAAACTCTTCTTTTTTTGATTCACGCACTGTAAATAGAATTTTGCAATTTATGCTCATTGTGATTGGGCTATTTGGATTATTTTTAGGCTTTAAAGGTCAGGAGTTTATGCCGCTTCCTGCAGCAATAGGTATGTTGGCATTTGTGCTTGCTACGCTTCTTGAAGCATACATAGGCAAAATATTTAAAAATGAAGATCAAATGCGCACCATGTCCACGATAGCACTTTCTGGAGTTTTTGGAGCACTTCTGATTACATATATAGGAGAAATTTTCAAGAAGTTTGATTTACCTGCGAATAAACTTATTTTGACTTTTGTTATTATTGCAGTTGCCGTTGTTATGATAATACAAGCAATATTCTATATGATGAAAAATAAAGATAAGTTTATTGCCGATATTGAGATGCTCCTCGCGACGATACTTTCCTTCACTGCGGCACTTTTGTTTTTTTATTATTTTGCAATACCTTCATTCATTCTTGTGGCTGTTTCACTGATTTTAATTATTATGTCTATAACAAAAGATTCACTTAAAGATGATGGCCGATTAAATGGAAGGCTTACTGTAATTACTGCAAATATATTAGTATTTTTGCTTATTCTTGCTTATGCTTCAACGATTTTTTTCCACGGCCCAATTGATGTAACCTTATACGGAAAAATCACTCCGGCATATAAAAGCAAACCAGCAAATCTTGCGTGGTCTGGCGATTCTTGGTCGTTTGCATATAATATTTTTGACAGCAATAGTAAGGACTCGTCTGTTAATATAATGAATTCTCTTTCAATTGGTATTAATTCTCTTCCTCCTGTAAAAAATCAGGAAGTAGTTGAAAATAATCTTTTTTTTGCTTTACCAATTAGTAAAGAAAAAAAGCTTGAGGCAGAAGCAAATTTAACAGAAAGTAAAGTTATTAAACCAGAAGATAAAGTCTTGGCTGAAGCTGTTGAAGGAATAAAGCTTCCGCAGTATCTTGACGCTCCGATATTTAATAACAAGGGAAATTATCTGATATTTTCTGGCGGAGACACGAAAGACGGATCAAGAAATATTTGGGGAGTATCTTTGACATTGACACTTTTGGAGATGGAAGCGAATAAAAAAGATAAGGAAAAAGAAGCTAACTTAACGCAGGATGAACGAGTAAATCTAAATGCCAAGAAAAGGGAAGAGCTTGATAGAAATAATATGCCTGTGGGCAAACTTAAAGTAGTTATAGCAGATATCAATAAAATAATTGATATGGAGTGCAAACCATTAACGCATAAGACTGCTTGGGCTCCAAATGGAAAAGATTTTACTTTCAGTGCTGTTGATACAGATGGCGTTTATAATATATGGTCATCTAACTCTCAGGAACAGACTATAGACAAAGTGACAAAAGGTGATAGTAAAATAATGCCTTTGTGGTCACCTAAAGGCGATAAAATCTTGTATGTAACGAAGATAGATAGTTATACTTATCTTAAGATTGCAGATGAAGATGGCAACAATGGTCATGAGCTTAATTTAAATAACAAGAAAGATAAAGCACTTTTTCCACTGTGGAATGCTGCGGAGTCAAAGGTAATATATATTAAGAAGGGCAATTTGATAATAATGAATGCAAGTGCCACTGAGCCAAGAACTTTGGGAAGAGATTCGCTTACGCCTTCTCCTTACTGGCTCACAGATAAAAAGAAAAAAGTCACTTTGAACTTTACAGAATCAGAAAATATATGGCGTATATGGACAATTAATCCAGATGGTAAAAAGAATAAAGAAATTTTTGTTGAAGCTTGCGAAAGCTTATCACAGCCAAAATGGTCTTATGACGGAGAAGCAATTGTAACTGCAGCAAACTATAAAACTGAAAGTTGTTTGTGGCGTTTAAATAAAGATGGAGATTTTAAGACGCGTTTGTACACTTCGAAGCATGAAATATCAGAACTGGAATGGGCCCCAACCTCGGAGCGTATAGCTTTTATTGTCAAGAAAAAGGCAGTGCAATCTGCTTGGTTTGATTCAGTGACTAATCTTGAAGAATTATGGGTAATCAATAATGATGGTACCAAGCCAATGAATCAGTATCAAGCTACAGGTAATATAAAACATATGTCCTGGGATGATGAAGGCAATAGACTTGCATTTGATGAAACATATCAGAGGATATATTTTCAACCTATGCTAACGGTTGTTAAAATAGTACATGCCATAGGAGGAGAGAAATGGGATTTATTGCCTTATGAGTTTTATGGGGAATCTCCAACATGGTCAAATGATGGAGATATAATTGCTTATATAGCATGGAAAAATTTTTGGGTGAGATCTTTGGAGGAAAAAGACAGACTTTGGGTCGCGCAATTAAAATAGTAAATATATTATAAAGTAAGCAATATATACGAAGGTGCTTTCTTTTATGGGTTTTATTAACACATGGAAATTGCTGTATTGTAATGAGAAACTATTAGTTGTTTGCTTTTGTTGGTGAAACTGGGTTTTTTATTGTGGAAATGTGTTGACAATGAACAAGCAATTTGGCAAGATAATAATTCAGTAAAACAATTATTTCACTTAGCGAAAAGGGAGCTGTTTTTGAAAAAATATGCTATTTTGGTAACAGTGTTTTGGATATTTTTTGCAGTTTCGCTATTTTCTGGCGCTGCTGAAATTGGAACTACATCCAATAACTATTTAAAAATACTTCCCCCAGCAAAACCAGCATCTATGGGTGAGGCCTATGTTGCCACAGGTGATGATGTGGCTTCTATTTTTTATAATCCTGCAGGTTTAGCTAAGTCATTACTTGATGAAATATCCTTTACTCATATTGAATGGTTTCAAGCTTTTCGTTATGAAAGTCTTTCGCTTTTACTTCCTTTCGAGTTTGGAAACTTAGCTCTTTCACTTAACTACATGAGCGTACCTTCTATGGACAAAACCGCCATTGATGCTACTTCGCCTACGGGCTATACAGTCCTTGGTTCTATCACCCCATATGCTTTTAGTGGAATAGCCAGTTATTCGGCGGAGTTTACAGAAAATTTTTACTTGGGTGCAAATCTTAAAATATTAAATTATGCCATAGATCCTTTAGCAGCGGCAGGTGGTTCGGCAACATCTTTTATGGTAGATTTAGGTTTAATATATGATATGAGTTTTTTACAGGGTCTTAGCGCCGGACTTGTTTTAAAAAATGTCGGATTTGAAACAAAATTCATTACACAAGGATTTATGCAGCCGATAACAGCAAGGCTTGGTTTGGGCTATGCTAACTCATTTCTAAATTTTGAAACTGATGCAGAATATGTCAGTGATAATGATATAAATTATGCGTTTGGTGGTGGTTTTACGCTGTTTGATGTTCTGTCTTTGAGAGCTGGCTGGAAAGGCGGCACCATCAATCAATTTACTGCAGGTGCTGGTTTTAATTTTAAAGGCGTGTCAATTGATTACGCTTATGTGCCTTATGCAACTGAAGACCTTGGATTGACTCACAGGGTTACATTATCTTATAAATTTGGTTCTCCTGAAGTTAAAATTAGAATGTCTCCAAATGTGTTTTCTCCAAACAACGATAGGTATCTTGACTTCACTTTTTGTATTGCAAAACTTATGGCAAAAGGAAAAATTAAAAGAGCTCATCTAACTATATATAATTCAGACAACATACCTGTGAAATCAAATTTAGCTGTAACAACTTGGTCGAGAATATATTGGAATGGATATAATGATTTCAGGAAAGTATGTCCAGATGGCATTTATAGAGCGGTTTTAACTGTGGACTATGGTGGCGGTTTAATTTCGGATTCAAATTCCGCAATTGTTGCTCTTGATAATACTCCTCCAGTTGTTGATGGAGATGCAAATCCAAAAGAAGTCACACCAGGATCTATGACCACACTTCTTGTACCAGTAACTTTCTCAGAATCAGCGCGGGATTTACATGGAATAGGTGCTTGGAGAATAGTGATTGGAACATTAGATGGCAAAGTTTTTAAAACTTTTTCAGGACAAGGAGAACCAAACCAAGTTACATGGGATGGCTCGGATGA
>JBAXIL010000009.1:0-48260 GCA_037138355.1 bacterium | reverse complement strand
ATCCATTTTTTAATCCCCATATTCCTCCAGATACGCCTGCGTCCATATATGAAATACCTTTTGTTTTTAATTCATTGTAGCGTTTTATATCGTCCTTATAAAAACTATTTCCGCCTTCTATTATTATATCGCCTTTTTCTAACAGCGGTACAAGCTCACTTATTTGTTTTTCAGTCACTTCTCCAGCAGGTAGCATAAGCCATATCACGCGTGGAGTTTTTATTGATTTTACAAGGTCGGTTAGTGTGAGGGCTGCTTTAGCACCTTCTTTTTCAAGTTCTTTTATTTTTTCTACTGAACGGTTATGAACTACAACTTCATGTTTGTCTTTGATTAATCTGCGCGCCATGTTTGCGCCCATACGCCCCAAACCTATTAATCCGATTTGCATTTTTCATCCCTCCCTATTTTGCTTTAATACTATACAACAAGTCTATCATTTTAACTTACCTGTCATTGTCCCTTGACTGTCTTTGTGCCTTGCCTGTCATTGCGAGGAGCGAGTTCTCCAGCGACGAAGCAATCTGAGACCCTGACGACTTTGTCTGCATTTTAGAACTTTTCGGTGGTACTTAGATTTCCATGTTCCATGGACTATAGGCTTCGTCGGCATAAGACTAAAACGCCTCCTCGCAATGACAAATTATTTTTTTTGTTTTTAAAAACCAAACTACTTATCTGTCCAGTACTTCCATGGCCTTTGTCATTACATTTTCCACAGTAAAGCCGTACTTCTCCATTACTACTTTCCCAGGTGCAGATGCCCCAAAAGTATCAACCCCAATTACTTCTCCTAAGTCGCCAGCTAAACCCCGCCAAAAAGCAGTTACTCCTGCTTCTATTATTAAGCGTTTTTTTACATTAGGAGGTATTACAGAATCTCTATACTGAACTGGCTGAGCCATAAAAATTTCGTATGAAGGTATAGACACTACCCTTGCTTTTATTCCTTTTGCAGTTAATTTCTCAAACGCGCCCATAGCAAGCTGCACTTCTGAACCAGTAGCAATTAATAATATTTCTGGTTTACCTACACAGTCATTAAGTATGTAACCACCCTTTTGCGTATTTTCTATCACATTATATTTTTTTTCATCGATAATAGGAAGATCCTGTCTGGTAAACACTAACACAATTGGTTTTTTGGTAATAATTGCATAGTACCAAGCACCCACAGTTTCATTAGCATCTGCTGGTCTAATCACTGTCAAATCAGGAATTAATCTCAATGATGAAATCTGCTCTACTGGTTGATGTGTCGGACCATCCTCACCTAAACCAATAGAGTCATGTGTAAAAATGAAAATTGAATGCGTTTGCATAATTGCCGCAAGTCTAATAGATGCCCTCATATAATCAGAAAAGGACAAGAATGTGGCTGAATAAGGAATTAGACCTTTATGTAATGCCATACCATTTACTATAGCGCCCATAGCATGCTCGCGAACTCCAAAGTGAAGATTACGCTCGCACATACCTGCAATTCCAAAGCTTCCATGGCCATTTAACATAGTTTTTGTAGATGGAGCCAAATCAGCAGACCCACCGATAAACTCCGTCATATATAATTCTATCTGATTCATTACTTTACCTGATGCAATTCGTGTAGCCATAGGTCCATCTTCAGTTTTAAAAGGAAGGAGATTGTCTTTTAAGTTTCTATTAATATGCCCAATAATATATCTTTCAAGAAGTTTTGCTTCTTTTGGGTAAGCATTTTTATATGTTTCAAAAAGTTTATTCCATGCGCCTTCTTCAAGCGCCCACTTTTTTTTCATTTTTTCAAAACTATTATTTACTTCCTGTGGCACAAAAAAGTTTTTATCAGGATCAAAACCAAAAAACTCTTTGGTTTTTCTTGTTGAATCCCAACCTAATGGTTCTCCGTGTACAGATGGGTCTCCCTGTTTTGGCGAGCCGTATCCTATATGAGTTCTTATTATTATTAGCGAAGGCCTGTGTCTATGTTCTCTTGCTTTTTTTATTGCCTTCTCAACTGCTTCTATATTATTTCCATCTTTAATAACCTGCGTATTCCATCCGTATGAATCAAACCTTTCTTTTACATTTTCTGTAAAAGCCAAAGAAGATTTACCTTCTATGGAAATATCATTATCATCATAAAGATATATTAATTTGCCAAGCTTCATTGTGCCTGCAAGTGAAGCGGCCTCTGAGGCAATTCCTTCCATAAGGTCGCCATCTGAGACAACGGCGTAAGTGTAGTGGTCTATGATATTGTATCCTGGTTTATTAAAACAGTTTGCCATGGCGCGTTCAGCTATAGCCATACCCACTCCCATTGCAAAACCCTGCCCTAAGGGACCAGTTGTCGCTTCTATTCCAGCAGTTACACCGTATTCAGGATGTCCTGGAGTTTTTGAACCCCACTGCCTAAATGCTTTTAAATCTTCCATAGAAAGACCTGAACCAGACAAATGCATTAAAGAATATAATAAAGCACAACCATGACCTGCAGATAAGATAAACCTATCACGGTTATACCATTTCGGATTTTTAGGATTGTGACGCAAAAACTTATTCCATAAAGTATATACAAAAGGAGCTGCCCCAAGAGGCATGCCGGGATGACCAGATTTTGCTTTTTCCACCATATCAACTGACAATAAACGAAGTGTATCAATCGAGAGTTGATCTATATTTGACTTTTTCTTTGCCATAGCACTCCTTACACCGAAAATAAAAAGGCGTATTAACTATTATATACCAAATATCATAATAATTAAATACGCCTTTTCTTATTTACTCTTCAGGATTATTAAAATCAATAAACCTCATTATACTTATGCCAAAATAGAGATTATTTGCTGTAGTACCTTGCATTAATTGTCTTGTTTCCATTTGAGTTGAATTACCAAATTTCAACATAAACTGATGTCCATAAGTGGCATATCTTATACCAAAACTATAACAAGCTACTTTTTCCGTAGCAGTTATGTCTTCATCTGCTTCTGCTTCAAAGACTGGATAATATTCACCAACCAATGTTATATCCTTTAATGTCAAAATACTTACACCGAGTCCCATTGCTTGTTTTTGAAGATAACCATCATAACCTAAATCTACTGCCACAGTCACTCTTTCATCAAGAAAAGGAACTGTTTGCAAAGAAAGCAAGTAAAAAAAGTTTATTGCTGTCTGCGTTCTTTCAGCATCAGTGTAACCAAAAAACTGTAAATCTACCTGAGCGTTCAAATATATTGAAGGAATTTTTTGAACCCAGCTTACTGCGATGTTTTTTTCATCGGCTATAGTGTCATAACCTGCTTTAAATTCAAAACCTGCTCCTACCATATACCGCAGATTTAAATTAAGACTCGCGCCATTTTTCAAAAGAGCAAATACATTATCTGTAGGATATTTATTTAATGCCTGCATCATTTTATGCCCAAAATTAAAATACATTTGATTGTTTGTCAAACCCGATGGCACTGTCAAATCAAGCATAGGCATTTCATACTGAACTGCAAATAAAGTAACTGATGCCATTGCCAAAATAATTGTAATAAATATTTTTTTCATTTTACTCCTCCCCTATTTTTTAATTAATACAATGTAGTATGAACAGACCCATAATTCGAATGCATAGAAGTATAATCATCAGCACCATTACTGCCGTATGCCAGTATAATATAGAGCGTCATGTTTTGGGTAAGAGTCATATCCTGACTATCTCCCGAATTAAGTGGTTTTGTAAAATACAATGTCGTAGTACCGCCAGACTCAGAACCAGACTTCGCTGTAAGGTTTTGTGTTGTATCAGCCGAATGTGAATGCCCTGAACCATGATCATCTCTAATAAAAGCATTAGAACCACCTGTAACATAACCGATTACATAATCCGATCCATCCATATTTCCAGTCGTATTAAATGCTACTGCTACCCAACCAGTCGTAGGTCCGCTCAATTCACAGACAAGATCAGTTCCGACTATTTTCCATTTAAATGTCATGCCCGCAGCTGTTACTCCATAATACCCACTTGGATCCGGGGTTGGATTCACAACTGCCCCACCTGGACTTGAAGCTGTAGTACAAGAAATACTTGCAAGAACAATTACTAATGCTGCTAATACCATGAGAAAAATTCTTTTCATTTTATTACCTCCTGTTTTATATGACTATCTTTCTTTTTTTTGAATTATTTCACAATCGGTTTTATTTTCTTTACTGATATTTGTTTATTTGTTTTTACCTCCTGTACCTTTGCTTCTTTTGTTAAATCCCCGTATTTACTGCAGTCAGCATCAACAGAAACCACATCTCCAACTTTTAAGCCAGGTATCACATAAACAACAGTTTGAGAATCATTACTTGTCTGTGTTGAAGCAAGCTGTGTTATTTCTTTCTTGCCATTTACCATAATGACTACCTGTGCTATATAATGAGTCAGAATATCTTTTACATCATGCATTATATTGGCAGTAACCGTCCTGTTTTTCAAATCAAAAGTTATAATAATATCACTTGGTGGATGTGCAATAATCGAAGCCGAAATCAAAAACAAGAACACAAACAATACCGCTATCTTTTTCATTTTATTTCTCCTCTATTCAAATTTTTATTACCCTTTTTTTAAAAACGCAATTAATTCTTTCACATCTGGTAATTCTTTTATTGGATATACTTTAGCAAATATCACTTTTCTTTGCTCATCAAGAATTATATTAACTCTTTCTGAAAATCCGAATTTATCCAAGAATATACCCAATTTTGAAGCTATGGCACCATGCGGCCAAAAATCAGCGAGCATATCAAGCTCCACTATACCAAGACTTTCTGCCCAAGCTTTTTTAGAAGGTGAAGTATCAACTGATATTCCCAAAGGAACTGTGTTTAATTCTCCAAATACCTCGTAATAGTCCTCAAGCGACTGCATTTGTTTGGCACACACAGAGGTCCATGCCAAAGGGTGAAAGGACAATAGTATTTTTTTGTCTTCAAACCCTTCCGTACTCACTTCCAAATCATTTTGATTTTTTAGTACAAAGTTAGCAAACTTGTCTCCTACTTTAATTCTCGCCATTTTATTCCTCCTTTTAATTAGTATCTTATTTTTTTGCTTCCAGCAATTCTTTCAGTTTTCCCATATCAGTATTTCTTTTATATAATGGTTCTTTACTACCTTTGTATGCTGCCAAATTATCTTCAAACACCGTTTTATTTTCATTTATGTAAAATATACCAAGTGGCATAGGGTCTTCTTCAAGAGCACGCTTAAATGCCATATTTTTATCTTTATAATCATAGCTATCTTCGAGAAAATAAGTATGTTCCTTAAACCATTTATGAGTATTTATTTTATTAAATGAAACGCAGGCCTGAAATACATCCACAAGTGCAAATCCTTTGTGGCTTATAGCTCTCTTAATTATATCTTTTGTTTTTTCTGGTTCCCCGGCTGAGCCGCGCGCCACAAATGATGCATCAAGAGCTATTGCCAAAGCCAATGGGTTTATTGGGGTTTCAGATACTCCATTTATCTGTATTGGTGTTTGAAATCCAATTCTTGAGGTCGGTGATGCCTGACCTTTTGTTAATCCATAAACCATATTATTATGAACTATAACGGTTATATTTGGGTTCCTGCGTATAGCATGAATAAAGTGGTTTCCGCCTTCACCATACATATCACCATCTCCACTTTCTATAATAACATTCAAGCTTGGGTTCGCAGCTTTAATTCCAGCCGCTGGCGGTAATGATCTACCGTGCAAACCATTGAAATAGCTTACATCATAATACTGTGGTGCTTTTGCTGCCTGTCCTATGCCTGACACATAAACCACTTCATTTCTTTTTAGACCAAGTTCGGCTAATGCTTTTAATACTATATTACGAATACCAAAGTTCCCACAACCCTGGCACCACGCTGTCTCGCCTTTGCGATCAAATATATTTTCCATAATATACCCTTCCTTCTTTTCTACTTTATATAATATTTACTTTTCTAATACTTTCTTTAGCTCTTCGACAGAAAACGGCATACCATTATATTTTAATACTCTATTTGTTATGGCTATACCTGTTTCCATTTGTATTAAATCTCCAAATTGTCCTGTCTGGTTATTTTCTATAAGAATAAGTTTTTTTGCTTTCTTTAGATATGCCCCAGTCACTTTTGGTAAAGGATAAACCTGTGGAAAGTGCAAAAAAGATATGTCTCTATTATTTATTATTTTCATAGCTTCTATAATAGTATTGCAATTAGAACCCCAACTAATTATTAAAGTTTTGTATTTTTTATTTCCAATTAAAACCGGTTTCATGGCTACTTTTTTAATCAAATTTAACTTCTTCATTCTTTTATCAGCCATTTTTAAACGGACTCCGTCTAAATCTTCCGTTATTCTACCTTCTTCAGTGTGTTCATCAGAATCCACGCACACAGTCCCTGTGCCAAAACCAGGTATTCCTCTTGGAGATATACCGTTCTTTGTCAGTAAATATCTTTTATATGAATCATTTGTTTCAACAATATTTTTTTCTACTGTCAAACTCTCTATTTTAAACTGCTGTATATTATAGTAAGAGTCCGTAAAGTATTGATCAGTTAAAATAAATACTGGGACCTGATACTTATCTGCCATATTAAATGCTTGTTGTGTAAGAAAAAAAGCTTCCTTTACATCCCCAGGAGAGAGAATTATTCGAGGAAAGAAACCATGTCCAGCGTATAAAACTAAATTCAAGTCTCCCTGTTCTGTTCTGGTAGGCAAACCAGTGGCAGGCCCTGGTCTTTGTGCTAAGTGTACCACTGCAGGTGACTCTATTGCTCCTGCAAGTGATATGGCTTCAGTCATAAGAGCAAACCCTCCGCCAGAAGTAGAAACTATTGCCCGAGCTCCTGCGTACCACGCTCCAAGTGCCATATTCATAACTCCTATTTCATCTTCTACTTGTTCCACAACCAGCCCCATTTTATTTGAATATCCAGCCAATGCTGTAAATACACCAGTTCCAGGAGTCATAGGATATGCAAAAACGCTGTCACATCCACCTGCTATTGCCCCCAAAGCAACTGCTTCAGAGCCATTAATTAATATGTCATCTTTTATTGAAGAGTTTTTAGCAATAACACAATTCACTATCTTATTTTTATTAAGTTCCCTACCAATTGCATAACCACTTTTCGCAGCTTCAATGTTTTTTGCTACTACCTCTTCGCCCTTATTTATAAATTTTGTTTTTATTTCGATATAAAGCTTTTCTTCCAAAACTTTCAAAATTCCGCAAATAACTCCAACCGCTATTATATTTGAATAAATTGCATCGCCAAGTTCAGTCGCCATGCGTTGGAAAGGAATGTTTACTAATTTATCATAATGAACTTGCGTATTGTCCCCTATCACTACAGTTTTAGAACTTATTCTATTTTTTAAATGTGGTATGGCATCATCATTTAAAGGAATAAGTAAATCTATTCTTTCCGTATGTGAACGAACTGGGGAAGAAGAAACTCTTATTTCTGTTGAATTAACTCCACCTCTGACTCTGGACATATATTCTTTTGTAGCAAAAATATTAAACCCATCATTTTTGATAACACCGGTTAAAATTGATTCTATAGATTGAATTCCCTGACCTGCCTCACCAGCTAAAACTATTATAAGTTCAGAAAGTATATTACTATCTTTTTTAGTTGCGCTTTTCGGTGCTATATTTTTTCCCATAGTTACCTTTCTTGATTTAATAGTTATAAAACCTACAAGACGGCTTACCTTTGAAGTAAGCCGCCTCGCAGTTATCAAAAATTAGTAATTCTCTGGTTTTATTTCAAAAAATGCCTTAGGATGTAAACAAGTAGGACATTTTTCAGGAGCTTCCGGACCTTCGTGAACAAAACCACAATTCCTACAAACCCATTTTACTTTTATTGTTTTAGCAAATACCTGATTATTTTCAATATTTGATACAAGCTTCGCATATCTTTTTTCATGTTCTGCTTCTACTTTGGCTATATTTCTAAACGCTGCTGCTATTTCCTTGAATCCTTCTTTTTCTGCTGTGTCAGCTGCACCTGGATAAATTTTTGTATGTTCTTCTTTTTCTCCAGCAGCAGATGCTTTCAAATTCTCTAAAGTTGTTTTTATGGAACCAGCAGGATATTTAGCAATTATTTCCACTACTCCACCTTCTAAAAACATAAAGAATTTTTTAGCATGTTCTTTTTCGTTTTCAGCAGTTTCCGTAAATATAGCGGCTATCTGCTCGTATCCTTCTTTTTTAGCTTCTGAAGCAAAATATGTGTATCTGTTTCTGGCCTGCGATTCTCCTGCAAATGAAGCAAGCAGGTTTTTTTCTGTTTGCGTACCTTTAATTGATGCCATTTCCGTTCCTCCTAAATTATTATTTTATTTCGACCATAGACCGTGTTTATTGCACAACTGTCTTACCTGCAAAATTTCATCCATTTTAATGCTGAAAAATGCTTCTGGCTTATCTCCAGGATTTAAATCTTTTCTTCCCACTTTACCGTCTTTTCTGATTACCTCTATGAACTGTATCCAATGATCTGCATCCATAGGATGTGGAACTGAACCTACCTTTATTAATATTCCATTTCCCTGTACTTCAATTACTGGTAAATGTTTTTCGCCTGCTCCTTCTTTATTGCTTTCATCTAAGAATTTCATTGGCTCTCCACAACATACCAATTCTCCGCCACCTGCTACCATTACTTCTACTACATTTCCACATTTTGCACATCTGTACACTCCAAGTTTCTTTGCCATTCTAAAGCCTCCTTAGTTAATATATTTTAATAACAATTTTCTTTTCTATTATTTAAGCACGCCTATTTCTCTGTGCTTTGCAGCAATATCATTAGCCAATCTATTTAATTCCTTAAACTCTGCTTCTTTTGGAAGTCCTTTTGATATAACAGGCATAAGCACTTCTGCTTTAAAGTTACCTAAATTTGCCTTGATTACTTCGCCTGCTTTTTCTCCCCAACCATAAGATGTAATATAGGAAACAAACTTTGTCTTTGGTCTTAAGGCATTGGCTATATATAGTAAGTTTTGAGCTGCTGGATGAAGACCTGCTAACACTGTGGAACCACCAATAATCATAGTAGCCGAATCCACCATCATCATAGCAATCTCACCTATGTCAGATACTGGTATATCAAAATAATTAACAGTAATACCCTTTTCTTCGAGGGCATCTCTTAAATACTCAGCCATTTTTTTTGTACTATCATGCATAGAAACATAAGCAAGTATTACTTCATTTTTTACTTCATCTGTTGCCCATTGCTTGTAGGCATTGATTATTCCTTCTGGCTTGGTATAAACAACACCATGAGATGGACATATCGTTTTTATTTTGTATTTTTCAAGTTTTTGCATATTATTTCTTACATTATTACGAAACGGACACATAATCTCCGCAAAATACCTTTTTGCAGGAATATAAAAGTGTTCCCCTTCAAGTATGTCAGATGGAGAAACATGAGAACCAAATAAGTCGCAAGAAAAAAGAATTTCGTCCTCACGAAGGTATACTGACATAGTCTCTGGCCAATGCACCCAAGGAGTCAATATAAACTCAAGTGTCTTATCACCCAAAGAAAGCGTTTCACCATCTTTTATAATTATCAACTTATCGTCTGTAACTACGGAAAAATCTTTTAGCATTGATGCGCATTTTTCATTTGTAATTACTTTAGCATTTGGATTTGCTTGAAGTACAAACGGAATGCATCCAGAGTGATCCTGCTCTGCATGATCAGATATTATATAATCTATTTTACCTGCTTCTGCCATTTTTAAATTATCAAAAAAGAAATCTTTCATCATAGGATCTACGGTATCAATTAAAACTGTTTTTGTACTACCTTTAATTAAATACGAATTGTAGGTAGTTCCTTCTGGAAGTGATATTAACTCATCAAAAATTCTTCTCTGTGGGTGTTTTACCCCGACATAATACACCTTATCTGTTATTTTAATGGCTGACATTCATTCCTCCGCTATTTTTTATCTTTTGCGCTTAATCTTATTTTTTACTTATTACTTTTTTTGTACTTTTTACTTTACCACACTCTGTACAAATTCCTTTTAGATACACTGATTGTTCAGTGATTGTATAACCTTCCAAACCATGCGTCTTACATATTTCACAATCCAAACTGACATCCACTATTTTTTTGCATTCAGTGCAAGTAAAATGAGCATGCCTTTCAGGATAGCCATCAAAAAGTATCTCTCCACTCCCAGTCATTACTTCCAAGACAAGACCTTTTGAAGAAAAGGTTTTCAAAGTATTGTAAATACTTGTTTTTGAAAGTGTTGGCATTTCCTTGATAAGGAATTTATATATTGTATCAACATTTGGATGTGCCCTGTGTTCCAAAAGATATTTCATGACTTGTATCCGTATTACTGAAGGTTTTACACCTTTACTTCTGAGCATCTCCCCTATTTCTTTAGGTGTTTTAATTTTATCTACCATATTACTCCTCGCTTTATTAACTGTTAGTTTTAGTCTGCTTTTCTTTTTCCGAGCTGATGGTCAAGCTGATACAAACTCCCTTTTGAATCACCAATAAGTTTTAGAATACCAACTATTTCAGAAGTATTGGCCTCTTCTTCTACTTGTTCGTCTACAAACCACTTAAGCATAGATTCCGCAGCATAATCTTTCTCAGCTCTTGCGATTTCTACAAGCTTGTAAATCATAGCCGTTACCTTTACCTCGTGCTCATATGTTTCCGTAAACACTGCCAAGGCATTCTTCCACCCTGCTTTTGGAGCATCTATCGCCTCAAATTTAACTTTCCCGCCTCTTTCTATTATATGATGATAAAATTTCATTGCATGTGAGTACTCTTCCTGGGCTTGAATTTTAAGCCAGTTCGTGAACCCCTTAAAGTTCTGTGCTTCAAAATCTGCTGCCATAGCTAAGTACAAAAACGAAGAATAAAACTCGGCGTTAATCTGTTTATTAATCGCATCTTCCATTTTCTTTCCAATCATGTTGTTCCTCCCTTTTTGATTTTATGTTCAACAAACTCTCAATATTTTGTTATGTTAACAACTTTGTAATGATTACAACTTTATAATAATGATGCCATTTTGTCAACATATATTTTAAACCAAATGCTGAAATGATCATTTTTTCAAAAATATCGCATGTTTGGGTATGGTATTTAGCCGATGATTGAATGATTATGGTGTTTTTACATTTACTCCCATATTATTACCCCTTATTACAAATATACAATTTATGGCCAAATGTCAAGATAATATTGAAAAATCATGTTTGTTTTAATTTTAAGCAGAGTTTATGATTTTGAATTATCTCTAATGACAGTTTTACATTAGCCCTTCAGGATTTACTATTGTTGCCCCTGTTTTTAAAAGTTCTTGAAATTTCTGAAAATCTTTAGTATCTCCAAGCAGTATTGCCCCATTCAATTTTTCATTTTTAATAAAAATCCTTTTGAAAGTTCCTTTTTCGCTTTTTGTATATACTTTAATATCTTCCTTTGCTTCAATTGTCCCGATAGAACCCAAATCAATACCAACCACTTTCAGCTTGGCTGATAATATGCTTCCTTTATATTCTATTTTTCCACCAGCCGCATTAGTACCAGCCACAGTCCCCTGCTCTCTTGCCGCCGGCCATATACCATAAACCATATTATTATATTCTGCTATATCCCCACAAGCATAAATATCGGATATACTTGTTTCCATAAAATTATTTACTTTTATTCCTTTATCAGCAATTATACTTGTTCCTTCTATTATTTTTAAATTACTCCTAATTCCACTGGAAAATAATATCAGCCCTGCCAATAGACTCGTATTATCTTTAAAACTTAATTTTAATTCATTGCCATTATCTTTGATTGTCTGTGCTTGTTTGGAAAGCAAAAAGCTCAAACCCTTTGCTTCGAGTAAGGACTGCAATATGGTTGCAGCATCATTATCCAACTGACGGGGAAGAAGTCGGTCAAAAAATTCAACTATAGTTGTCTGCAAACCGCGCATATTAAGCGCCACAGCAGCTTCTATTCCTAAAAGACCACCACCAATAACAACAGCAGTTTTTTTATCTTTTGAAAATTCAATAATTTCATTTGCATCATCTATGGTTCTAAGTGTGAAAACTCCATTATTTGTAGAACCTTCCACTGGGGGAACAAAAGAATTAGCACCTGCTGCAATAATAAGCTTATCGTAGTTTTCTGTTTCTCCATTTTCAAAGATAACAGACTTAAGACCTATATCAATTCCTTTTATTACTTTCGGACAAATAAGTTTTATTCCATTAATCTTATAAAACTCATTTTTCTTTATTATTATCTGCTCCTGCAAAACCTTACCTGAGAGTAATTCAATCACTCGAGGTCTTGAATAATGCATATACTTTTCATTACTTATCATAGTAATCACAATAGAAGGATCTTTTTTCACTGCGCTCTCTGCCGCAGCAATCGCTGCCACTCCATTACCTATAATAACTATTTTCATTTTTACTCCAATATATTACTTAAATATCATTGTGACTAAAAAGTAACCAGCCATAAGAACTAATCCAAATGGAATTGCAACTTTTGCCCACTCTGAACTCTTAATTTTCAGTTTATTCGCCGCAATTATATTTGGTATATTACCTGGTATTAGTAATCCCCCTGCTATTATTAAACCCATTAAAGCCGATTTTATTTGTATCAGCTCCATTTGTGGTCCTATTTCAGCAGCAGTTAGAGTGGCATTATCTAAAACGGCCGATAATATATTAATCCAATATAAACCATAAAATGGTATTTTAGATATGTATTCATCAACCATTGGTTTAAAACCTGTCCCTAAAAACACGAGCCCCATTACAAACACATATATCTTTCCTGTTCTTAAAAATATATCACTATTTTTTTCATGTTCTTTATCTGTTGAACCCTTTTTATCACTACTCTTTTTCACAAAAATGGCTGCTGCTATTCCTGTGATAAATATACCCACTATTATTTGTATCCACAAATGTTTAAAAAGAAACCAGAAGCCAGCATAGTGCGGTGCATCTTTTAACTTTGCTATTGCGATTGTGGACAAAGGTTCGCCTATGGGAGTCAAGGCAGCCCCCATACCTATGGAGAAACAAGAAAAAACAACCAAAAGTATTTCGTTTTTCTTATCAAGCTTTAAATAACCAACAATTTCTACTAATACAAGTGCTGCTATTATAGCGGTTATCACACTTGACAAGAGTCCAAGTATAACAACGACAAGAAATATAAACCATCTTATGCCAACTACTTTTAACAGTCCATTGACATGACTATCAATTTTGCTCTTGAGCACACGAAAGATAAGACCAGCCAAAAGAACTGCTACTGTTATTTTTATCGGTTCAGTAAGCGCTTCTTCCACCAATTTTACATTCCACTGGTTTGTTAGCGTAACTGCAATCACTCCCATTATAAAAAGGAATATCTCAATTTCCTTTTCGATTTTATGAACCGTGAAAGGTAATATCAAAACCAGCAGAAGAATAACAAACAGTCCAATAATTATCATAAAACTCCTATTTTTTTATTATACTACTTTTTTATAGCAACACTTACTTTACACATGCCGCCTTTGCTAATCCAAAAGCATGTTCGCCTCTATCAGTATATGCATCAAGCCTATATATGAAAACACCTGAAGCCACTGGCTTTGCAGCCCTATTTTTTCCATCCCAATAAAAACTATTATATCCAGCTCTACCAACTATATCTTTTTCTTGCCTGACCACTTCTCCAGAAACATCAAATATTTTTATTTTTACATTCGCATCTACTGAAAGCTTATAAACTATCTGTGTATCATCAATAAAAGGATTAGGGAAATTACCTTTTAAATCCAAAATAAGTGGAAGTGGAGTAGGCGTATAAGTTGCTGTCACAGTATATGTATTAGTCACAGTAAATGTGTTAGTGATAGTTTTCGTCACAGTATAAGTACTTGTCATAGTGAAGGTATTAGTTACAGTATAAGTATTTGTCACAGTGTATGTATGTGTCATAGTGTAAGTATTTGTCAGAGTATAAGTATTAGTCATAGTATAAGTATTTGTTATCGTATATGTGTTTGTCACAGTATTAGTAATCGTATTAGTTAAAGTTTCTGTAAAGGTATTTGTAATCGTTAATGTAGGCGAGTTTGTAAAAGTATTTGAAATCGTATGAGTCGGCGTAATTGTATGAGTAAGCGATTCTGTTGCTGTGCAAGTAGAAGTAAGAGTATTAGTTACAGTCTTTGTGATAGAAAAAGTTGGAGTAATTGTCTGTGTAGAAGTAGGAGTTGTAAGTAATTCTTCCTCATTTAAACCATAATAAGTCAGAAAAGTGATGCTTTCTCCAGGATTTAAGGTAAAACCATCTGAGTTCTCATCTCCATTGCACCACCACAAAACAACTGCACTATCGGGAGTCGCAACTGGAACAGGTCCAGGAGGGATTGAAATACCTGTTGGAGCCAAACTCCATTGCCCGTCTGTTTTCACTTGTTCCCAATTAGCGATTTCCATCATATCAGGTTCTACAGCTGCTTCTTCATATATATTATTTTTATTATAACCTCTTCCTACAAGTGTAGGTGTTCCAGTCAATGGAGACTGATCATAATCCCACCAGCTTGCGCTTATCTGATTTAAAGATTTTTTATACACTGTGTTTGCCACGATTACACTGGCACCATTATCTACTGAGATATTTGTCCCATCATTATTTATTACCTGTGTGTCAAGCTCAAGTCTTAAAGCCACTTTATGGACTGCCAAAGTATTATTTTTTAGAGTGTATTTTATTTTAGCTGTATCCTGAGGAGTGCCAGTAGCAGGATTATTTACAAGTTCCCACCTGGCAGTTACATCTATACCATTTATGGTTATAGTACCAGTTATAAAATTAGTGCCAGTAGTTAGCTTTGGAGCAGGCATAGAAACTGGAGTAGGGACAAAAGTTCGCATATCCACAGGAGTTTTATCTATTTTTATAACAGTATGTGTGGACCATGGGCCAGAAATAAGACCAGGATCAGGATAACCATACAATAATTTGCCATTGGCTAATGTTGAAGTACCTATAACAAAGGCATAGGTTACTTCATCAACATTTATAGTCAAAAATGAATTAGATTTTGATGTTATGGAAAAAAGCATATTTGGAATAGCCATTGAAATAATCAAAGCCGCTATTTTTATATATTTTGACATTGCTTCTCCTTTTCAACCTATAAACTAATAGTATCACAATCCTTAAAATAATTCAAATGCCCTTGTCTTGTTAATATTATTTATCTTATAATTGCAATTTTGCCTTTGACCACTTGACCATTACTACCTTTAATTACATAAATGTATATTCCATTGGCTATTGCTTTACTCCTTATGGCAGGCTTTAATTTCCAAAAGTATTTTCCTTCTGGAGTGTCTGCTTCATCTTTATAAATAAGCTCTCCAGAAAGCGAGTAAATAGATATTTTTGTTTTTTCTGTAAGATTGGTAAATGTAATACCTGCATTGTTCATACGCAAGTCACAAGGACTGGGATAAGCTTTAACTTCATTTAAATTACTTTTAGGAACTTCTGGTACAGGAACATCTGGCACTATTTCACTAAAAAAAAATCCTGACAAAAATACAAGCGCAGCATTTTCCGAAGTCTGCCCTTCATTGGAAGCATATGAACCATTTGAGGCTGCAGTGTCCAACCAGCACTTTGCCATTGGAGTACCTTTATTTATAAGATTAATAAGTAAAGCATCTGCTCCACTAATATCATGATTAGGTCCACCAGAAGCCCAGCCTGGCATAAGTATTCCGTAATCATAAAATATCCAATTATACGGATGAGCCGCGCTATTTTCTCCTTCTTTTGTCACATAAGATGTATTAATACTATTTGCTCCAAGAATAAATGAGAGCTGATTTAAAGCCGTATCTTTATATCCTGAATTTCCAGTTAATGAATATGCCATAAGAAGACAATCTGCCCTATTCATAAGGTCCTCATTTGAACCCCAAAAATAATCAAATGACTTATCAATCCTATTGTAACCAGAATTATTCGCAAGTGTTACAAAACTGTCACCTAAGGTAGTTATTTTACCTACAACCTTATCTTTTAGCGCCTGCGGCGTTTTGCTGTCTTGTGTTATTGAAAAATATCCAAAAAATTCAGGTGTAGCCCATGAAACATTTTCAAGTATATGTGAATCAATGTCGCTTGAAAAAGTTGTGCTAAGATTTGTGTCCCCTGTCAATCTAAACATTTCCGCCTTTGCCCACAAAACCTCTTCTGTAGAAGAAGCATCAGTATAATAAGGATCTGTCTGTCCAGTTGCAGAATTTGCTACAACCCACTCCCATGCTTTTATAGCTGCCTGCCTACATTTTATTGAATAATCACTATCTATATTTTCAAACACTCTTGATGCCTGTGCCATAACTGCTGAAAAATCTGCAGCATCTATTGTTGAAGGTATTTGTAATTGTCCTATTTTTTGAAAAGCTGCATATCTCGTAAATGGATCCATATCTGGTTTTGTTCCCCAACAAAAATTTCCTTCAGTATCCACTTTATGATAAACGCTACCGTCTGTGTTTTGCAATTTAAAAAGAAAGTCAAGCCCCCACTTTGCTTCATTTAAAAGGTCTGACATACTGTTTGTAGATTCCAAAATATTATTTTTAAAGTTTTTCATATTTGCGGTTTTCATTTCATAAAGCCACATAAACCATGCAGAGCTTATGGCTTCCATATGACACCATTTTCCATAATCACCTGCATTATGCCAACCACCTGTAAAATCACTATTTACTGCTGTGTCTTTAGTTATTGCATCGCTTAAGTGACAGGCATTACGAGATAAGCCAGTAACCTCATCATTTATTCCAATACCACATCGTATTAAATAAAAGCATCTCAATGAATCTTTAAAAAGTCCGTCATACACATCGTCAGCTATTTTAAAATGAAAACTATCCTTATTATTTATTGAAATATGATATGTCCCAATTGTTTTAAAATTAGAAAAATCAACTTTCCATACTCCCTCTCCAGTAGTTGCTATATCATTGACTGCCAAACCACTCAAAGTGCCAGCATAGGAAGTGTTTCCGTTGGCATCAAATATTTTATATGTATCACCTACTGCCGCTGTGTTTGTTACCACATAAAAATATTTTTTTTCATTTGGAAGATAACCAAGCATATTAATTTTTGGCTCAAGTATTATGACATTAGGGTTTGGAAGAATATTAGCTTCAGCAGCAGTGTAGAACTCTATATTATCAAATCTTAATTGCCCACTATTTCCAGGAGTAGAAACAGAAGTAAACACAATTGAATATATAGTTGAAGGTTCCCAAGGTTTCGCAGTTCCCCAGAGTTGCGTAAGTGAAGAAAAAGGAATTTCATATTGTTGCCAAGTAGAAGTAGGATTAAACGGAGCAGTATAATGATTAAGTGTTATTTTTGTCTGATTTGTTGCCAAAGCCACAGAATAACCACCAGCACCTTTTACATAAAATCTAATACCTGAATAAGCGCTTAAATCAACATTTGTCCAACCAGAATTAAGTGAAGTCACAATGCTAGCATAAGCACCACTTATATTTCCTGCTTTTATAGTCCAATCCATAAGCCGTGAGTATGTTCCTGCATAAGCAGGCGTATCATTTGGAGTAAAAGTCACAGAAGAATAACCATCATCAATTGTTACCCATGTACCACCCAAACTATTTACTAAGCTTCCAGTCTCCGAATTATCAACAGTATATGTAGCAGCTATCATTACAGGAAATATTATACAAAGCAAGAAAATCAAATACTTTTTGCTTTTCATAATAATATCTCCCCTATTTATGTTTTATTACTAAGGACAGAACTAAAACAAAATTATTCCTTTTGACCTGCAAATAAAGAGAATCCATAAAGTGCACAATTAGCAAGCACTACAGTTGCCGATACTGGCAAGTTTAAAGCAAAAGAAACAAGAGTTCCTAAAACAGAACCTAATATACCAATACAAACCGATAAAACCATAAATAGCTTGAGATCATTTGTAAATCTTCTGGCAATAGAAGGCGGTATAATAACAAGTGCAAAAAGCATGAGTCCGCCAATAATATTTAAATTAACTGCCACTATCAATCCTATTAATATCATAATACTATAAAAAAACACTTTATCGTTTATGCCATTTGCGGCAGCCATTTCTCTATTAAAGAGCACGGCTGAAATTTGTCTGTAAAAAATTATCGTAAATAATGCAGTAATTAAAAAAGCACCTGCCATAAATATAATATCGTAATTATCTGCCAAAAAAACACTACCCCATAAATAGCCAGAGGCCTTTTGTATACCGCCTGGCATGATTCCAGCACCTAAAAAAGCCAAACCCATAGCAAGTGAAAATATAATGCCAAGTGATATATTAATTTTTGTACCTGTCTTATCAGAAACAGGACCTGCAAATATTGCAGTAAAAATTGAAAGTATGAAAGCGCCTGCCTTTCCTGGAAAACCGAATATAACAGCCCAAATACCACCAGCCATAGCAGCATGCGCTATTGCTACCCCAATAAATGGAATGTTTAATAGGAACACAAAAACTCCTATTAGACCGCACTGTGCCCCAGCTAAAGCCATAACACCTGCTGCTTTTAAGACAAGCTCATTCATAAATAAGTTCCTCTAATTTGTCATTATTTAAAATATTTCTTTTAGGACCATCTCTGTAAATTTCCCCGTCTTTTATTACCACAATCCGTGAACAGCTCTTTGGGATGTGTCCAGTTAGATGTGTTACATATATAACGGTCAGCTTAAGCTGTTGCTGCAACTTTTCCACAAGTTCAATAAAATTTTTGTATGCCCTTATGTCTAAATTCAGATTTGGTTCGTCCAATAAAAGAATTTCCGGTTCCCTTGAAAGTGCCATAGCGAGCATGACTTTTTGTTTTTCTCCACCTGATAGTTTTCCAAAAGGTTTATCAATAATATTTATTATTTCCATATTTCGCGCCCATACTTCAGCCTGTTTTTTATTTTTTCCCATAGCTATTACATCCCCAGCAGTTATTGGGAAATTATTCTCAGCAGAAAAAAATTGCGGTACATATCCAGTTTTAAGTCGAACATTTCTAACATGACCGTCTTTAATACTTACTCCGCCAACTATAATACTGCCTAAAAAATATTTATTAATACCGAGGATTGTCTTTAGCAGAGTGGTTTTTCCTGAACCGTTTTTACCAAGTAATGTTATGAATTCGCCTTTATTGATGGTTAAAGATATATCATTTAATATAAGTGTTTTTCCAATTTTAACAGAAACATTTTTTAATACTATTTCCTGTTTTTTTACTTTCATTTAATCCCCTACTACACTTTTTAGTTGGCTTATATTGTACTTCCACAAATTCAAAAACATTCCCTCCCCTGTAGTTTCAGTCGGAAATATTTTAAAAACAACTTTTATAAGTTTAAGTTTTTTATTTAAAATTTCAGCGGTTAAATCATGAGTTCCAGTTAAGTTGCTAATTATTAGTGTAACGGTTCTTGATTTTGCAGTAGCAATCAGTTTGCTTAAACCAGCTGGTTTTAAAGTTTCAGGACCTTCGAATGTTCCTGCCACATCCAATCCTAAATAACGAGCAGTCACAATATGAAAGGTGCTCGCTATAACTCTAATATTCATTTTTCTAACTCTTTGAAGAAAATCCGTATCCGCCATAACCGTCATTCTTATTTCATTAATTTTAGAATTAATGCTTTGCGAAAACTGTCCTGCTTTTGCTGGAAAATATTTTTCTAAAATCACCTCAGTTTCCTGAAGCCCCTTAAAATAATTTTCTGGTATTGTCATATCTGGAGTTTTAATTATTTCAATAACAAGCTTTGGATTTATCTTTAAAGTTTTTTCAGCTATGCCTTGTTGAAACGGTTGTATAATAAAAACTGAGGCCTCCATTACTTTTGTCGCGTCTTCAGGTTTTAAATCAAAACTTCCTGGACATACATCCGCAGGTATTAGAGTTGAAGTAGCTATATCTCCGCCACAGTCTTTAACCAAAGAAAGTATTAATGAACTTCCACAGAGCACCTTATGCCCGTTATTGCTAATTTTCACGCAACTCACGGTCAAGATAATTACAGCAAAAATTAATACTAATAATTTTTTCATATTAACTCCTATTTTTATAATCTTATTACCAAGCCACCTTTGATTAAAAAGCCGCTGTTCGGATACCCTTTTTTCACTTCATACTTATTGTCAAACATATTGTCAATATTTAGGTAAAAACTTGTATCAGTTCCAAAAAGTTCTGCCCTGTAATCAACTAATAAGCTCAATGTCATATAATCAGATAGTTTATTAATTTTATTATTAGCATCAAATCTATCTTTGGCAAAGTCAGCACTCAACTTTATAGCTGTCTTTTTCATAATGGCCGCCTCAATATACGCTGAACCACTTAAGTAAGCAATATGTGCAGTCTTGTTGCGTGGATCGATATAGCTTCCAGATAGTCCTAACTTATATATATCAAAAAGTTTGCCAGACACATCTGCCTCCACACCTCTAAACAAGATAGTCCCAGTATTTTTCAATTTACCATCAACTACATCTGTCTGCATTATATTATTGCCTTCTGTCTGATATAAAGAGATATCATATTTTATATTTTCAAATATGGTCTGCGTGGCACCTACCTCATATTGCCAAAATTCCTCAGGATTTAATTCATCATAAGTACTTACAGCCCAAACCCCCATAGCAGGAGTTTTAAATCCCTTAGAAACATTTACATAGAAAGATTGTTGGTCAAATAGTGATATATTAAAGCCAGCCTGTGGTATAGGAATACTTCCCCAGGCACTGTTAAATTCATATCGTAAACCAGCAGAGGCACCAAAGATACCAACCTTTTGACTGATTGAAACATACGGAGCATAGTCATTTTCGTGCCAACCAGCGTCCTTCATTGTCGATGAGAAAAAACCACCAAAATATTGCCAATCAAATCCAACTTTTGTTGAGTTCCCAGGAAGTATTATCCATTCATTCATTATTCTAATTCCATTATTTTGATATTCACTATAAGAACCAGGCACTATGGTAGTAAATAATGGAGGCATAACATCAAGCGAAATCTTGTTTGAACCTGAATCTGAGAAAAATATAGTTGACCCTGTATAATCGTTTGCCTTGTATTCAACTCTAAAATCTCCATCGCGCTGAATAGTTTTTGAGGCCTCTACCTCTCTCGGCCAATTTGAACCTATAGGACCAGGATTAAATGCCCTTACAAAAGCATAATCAATATTTACAGAAGCCGTCAGGTTTTTATCTATTTCATACCCTGCATGGGCATGTACATTTTCTAAATAGTTATCCGAATTAGGTCTTGCACCTTCCGTAGAACTGTAACCACCAGAAACATTTATATCGATTTCCTCTTTTTTTATTACGGCATTGATAAAATGATCTTGCGTGAAATGACTACCTATCATAGTTCCCAAAGTATAGGAGCCGCCTTCAAGTTCTCTTTTCTTTGTTGTAATATTTATAACTCCTGCTACAGCTTGATTACCAAAAAGCACACCGTTTGGGCCTTTAATCACTTCTATAGATTCTATAGAATCTAAAGCAAGAGTATCAAAAAGTGGATGACGGTATATGCCCATGGACTGCGGTCTGCCATCTATGACAGTCAAAATACCAGCATTTGGAGTTTCGCCAAGACCTCGTATTTTTAAAACAGAAGGACAGAACATGCCTGTTCCAAAAGATACTATTTCTGATTTATTAAAATATATCCCTGGTACTTCTCCGAGTATATCTGCAACTGTCATTGCAGAAGTTCCTGCGATATCAGAGTTTTTAAATACAGTAGTTGCTTGGGAAAATTCATTTATCCCAGTTTGTACTCCATTGTCCTCATCTTGTACCACGACCGCGCCAAGATCCATATCCGTAAAATCTTCTCCAGCTCCTACAATACTTCCAGGCGTTTCGGCTTTTATTATTATAAATGAAATTAAAAACAGTATTGATAAAAAAATCTTTTTCATATTGCCTCCGGTTATTTCGATTTTAATAAACAGGCCTTGCCAGTAAAACTAATTAAGTTTAAATACTATGGCTACCTGCATATCTAATTGCTGACTATCTATGTTGCCGGCAAAAGCCGGAAAAGGAGATGCTCTTTTAATCGTAGATAATGCCTCTACATCTAATATAGTTCTTCCTGAAGATTTCATAAGCGAAACCTGTCCAAGCGAACCGTCAGGCAGGATTGCAAATGAAACTTCAACTGAACCTTGAGTTCCTTCTTTTCTTGCTTCATCAGGATAAAACCTGGATTCTTGTATCCTTCGCTTTACAGCATCTTGATATATAAAAACACTTTTATCAGCATCCCCATCTATTGTGGAGTTAGCTTTAGAAGTACCAAAAGCTTCTTTATTAGAACTTTGCTGTATTTTTTTTCCACTATGTTTTAATAAGCTTCTATCAGCGATGATTTCTACATCTGGAAGAAGTGCATATCTTTGCTGGGATGTATTATTTACAGCCAGTTTATCAAATAGTTTATTCGCTTTTGTCATGCCTGAAGCATAAATAATGCCACCTATTAAAGCAGCATGAATTAATGCCGACATAAATAATGCTGTTATTCCTGTTATACCGCTTTTAACTTTATTCATTTCAACTCCGTTAATTTCATTTAATGTTGCTAATGATATTATCACAAGAATATAGCATGTTCAAGGATGTTTAATTAGCTATATTTAATGGTTATTATTGTAATTATGCTGGTCTTTCTACCTATCTTAAATTTTTTCTAAATTGCTAAGTATTCTTTTCATTACTGAATTAATTTGTTGATAACCTTTGGTATTTTTAAGTATTTCACTTGCACTTTGTACATATTTTTCAGGTTTTAAGGCGTTCTGCGGATCTTTGAAAAACTTTTTAATATGTTTAGGCGAATATTCAAAATGGAACTGCAGACCAAATGCCCTGTTTTGATAAGAAAATGCCTGATTTCTACAACCCTTACTCATTGCAAGAGCTTTTGCACCCCTTGGTGTGGAAAAAGTATCTCCATGCCAGTGCATAACAGTGAACTCTTGCAATAACCCTTTAAATATTTTTGATTGTTTTCCTTTTTTGGTAAGCTTAACTGGAAAAAATCCAATTTCTTTGTATTTGTTCTTTGTGACATCTCCGTCAAGACACGCTGATAAAAGTTGTGCGCCAAGACAAATGCCAAGCACTTTTTTTCCAGCTTTCACAGCATTTTTTATAAATTGTTTTTCCTTAATAAGCCATGGATATTTTTTGTGTTCATATATATTCATAGGACCACCCATAACTATAAGCCAATCAAATGAGCTTATCTCGGGCAGCTCCTGTTTTTCATAAAGTAATGTGTTAGTGAGCTTATGTTTGCGTTTTTTTAGCCAGGCAAGCATGTTTGCAAGATTTTCATATTCAATATGTTGCAGATAATGTATTCTCATTTTAGTTTCCTTTTATTTCCTTAATAATTTTAATGGCTTCTGTCACATGTTTATTCATATCAATCTGTGAAGAGAAAATATTTTTTATTACACCAGCTTTATCTATCACAAAAGTTACTCTGCCTGGCAACAAACCTAAAAGTTTTCCTATTCCATAAGCTTCTGCTGTTTTACCATTTTCATCTACAAGCAGTTGAAATTGTAAACCGTGCTTAGTAATAAAACCCTTATGAGAGTTTTCATTTTGCATGCTTATTCCAATTACTTCTGCTCCATTTTCCTTAAACACATCATAATTATCTCTAAAAGCACAGGCCTCTGCCGTGCACCCTGGAGAATAATCCGCCGGATAAAAGAACAAAACAATATTTGACTTTCCAGCATAGTCAGAAAGCTTTATCATCTTTCCATTTTGGTCTTTCAATTCAAAAGCAGGGGCTTGATCATTTATTTTTAGGTTTGCCATACTTCACCTCGCAAATTATTTATATATTATTCTAAAGGATCCTTAACCAAAGCCTCATCAAATCCTTTTTTTCTAAGTATACAAGCAGGACAAGCGCCGCAACCAGGTTTTGTTCCCTCATAACAAGTGTGCGTGTGTGCCATCATTTTATAAGCCCCAAGTTTTATTCCTAAAAGCACTGTCTGTTTTTTATCCAAATTTATCAAAGGTGTATGTATTTTTATTGGATATTCCATACCTAAGCTTAAGGTCTTTTCCATAGATTTAATAAACTCAGCCCTGCAATCAGGATAACCAGAATAATCCACCTGCGAGACTCCTATTACTATATCCTTAATTCCTCTGGTATAAGCAAAAGCCGCAGCCACAGTGAGAAAAAGTATATTTCTTCCTGGAACAAAAGATGCTGGCAACTTTTTATTCACACTATCTTTTCCTTTAAAATTAATTTTCTTATCCAAAAGAGCATTATGCTTTAAGTTTTCAAACTCTTTAATCTGTATCACTGTATTCTTAACTTTGGCAAGCCGAGCTATTTTTTTTGCACTTATGAGTTCTACCTTATGCCTTTGACCATAATCAAAAGATATGGTCTCAAGCTGTTTAAACTGTTTTTGTGCCCAAAATAGTGAGGTAGTAGAATCTTGTCCACCACTTAACAATATCAAAACCTTTTTGCCATTTTTTTTCATTATTTATTTCCTTTTCATATGATTTATTTTATATAGATCTTGCTATTACCAAACCTCTTACCTCTTTAGCAAATGACTTCTTTAAAGTTTTAGCTATCTCATTTATAGTAGCACCAGTGGTGAACACATCATCTACTACCACTATGGTCTTTCCTGCCAGATTTTCTTTTACCTCAAAAGCCCCTTTTAAATTCTTTAAGCGTTCTTTTCTATCCAACTTATTTTGAGGTGGTGTTTCCTTTATTTTTTTTACATTTCTCACAATTGGTATACCTGTCTTTTCTGACAACAGCTTTGCCACTTCATAAGTTTGATTATACCCTCTTGCCGCTATTGAATCACGACTTAAAGGTGCTGCGACTATCATATCCGCACCAGCAAATATTTTAAAATCAACTCTTTCCATAATAAAACCTGCTGCTATTTTAGCAGCCGATTTCTTATTATTAAACTTCATATAATGTATCATTTCTTTCAAAGCGCCTTCATATATACCTGCAGCAAGCACATAAGAAAACTCATTCCCGCGTTCTTTACATTCCATACATCCGTCTGCATGTTCCGACTGTATTGGTTTTGCACATACCGGGCAAATCCTTTGTGGTAACAATCTCAATCCTTCATAACACTTAGGACAGACATAAACATATTTGAAATCTTTTATGTATCTTTTACATCCCGCACACTGAGTGGGAAATAAAATGCTCAATAAACCATTTAAAATATTCAACCATTCCCTCCGGATGGGTAAAATCTTTCTAATTATAAAATCAAATTACTTTATACATATTATTTATTTGCTCTGCTATAATTTCATTTGTATAATTTTCTTTAACTCTTTTAAAACCTTTTGCCTGCAAATTAACATAGAGAGTTTTATCTTCAGCTAATTTTTTAATCTGTTCTGCCAAATCTTGAGCATTACATTCTTTAAATATTAATCCAGCAGCTCCTATCACATTTGGGATTTCTCCAGAATCAGAACCAATCACCACAACTCCAGCGGCAAAGGCTTCTATGATAACCCTTCCAAACTGTTCCTTCCAAACTTCCGTAGTAATTGACGGTAGCACAAGACAATCCATATCAAGCAAAAAGTCAGGAACTGCTTGTCTTTTCACATGACCATAGAACTTTACACGATCTTCAAGTTTGAAGTGTTTAATCAAATTATGTAAAACTGCTTCCATACTTCCTGTCCCTGCCAAATGTAATGTACTATTTGGAAGGTTGGCACAAGCACTTACTAAATAAGTAAGGCCTTTTTCTGCCGTAAGTCTGCCTATATATGCAATTTTTAATGGCCCTTCTGTGCGTCCATTTTTTTTCGTTTTGAAATCTTCCAAGTTGATTCCATATTGAGGTATTACTTCAACTTGCTTGTTAAAGTCTTTTTCCAAAAGTATTTCTTTCGCTTCTATATTACCTGCAAGCGCTGCATCTGCATTTTTTAGACAATAATTATTGAAATATGTATATAAAGGATTGTATTTTCGTTTTATGTTTTCCCAAGTAAAAAATAGAACTTTTTTTCCATATTTTTTCGCTTGTCTTAAAAATTGAAAACACGAGAAATCAAACGGTTCTTCCTCTATGTGTATTATGTCAGGATTTACCTTTTTGACTATCTCTCCCGCATTGAGATAAAAATGTACTGTTTTTTTAGGATAAAATACCTTGCCAACTATATAATGAATGTTTTTATTTTCAGTGTAGGCATTTATGTCAATTCCGCCTTCTAACCAGTGCGGTGGCATTACAAGCCATATCTCATGTCCAAATTTTTCTGCAAGAATATTAAGTTTTTGCTGATGTTCTTTAAGGACAGCGCTGTGAGAAACAAATAATATTTTCAAAATAAACCTTCCTCATATAATAAATTATTTTACAGCGCGGCTTTTTGCAACCTAATAGACGCTTATAAATCCTTAAAAAGCGACTTATTATCTTTAACCCACTCATATAACAACTCTACGCCTTTTTCTGGTGAAGTTTTAGGTTCCCAACCAAAAGCTTTTTTGGCTTTTGAAATATCACAGACAAATACCGGCTGGTCTCCTGGACGCCAATCAGCAAATTTAAGAGGTATTTTTTTACCAAAGAACTTTTCCAAAAATGCTATCAGTTCCAAAAGCGACATAGTATTTTTTGCACCACCACCAACATTAAATGCTTGACCTTTTATTTTGTCTATATTTTTTATTGCTGCTTCATAACCATCTATAAGGTCTTCAATAAAAAGTACATCCCTTACCTGCTTGCCATCACCATATATAGAAAGAGCTTTATTGAGCATTGTAGCGATTGTGAACCAAGCCACCCAACCCTGATCCTCTATGCCAAACTGTCTATAACCATATATACATGACTGTCTGAAAACTACTGTCCGCAAGCCATATATTCTGGAATAATCAATCATGTACTGGTCTGCCGTTCCTTTTGAACAACCATAAGGCGAATGAAAATCAAGTATTCTGTCTTCAGATATTCCTTTTGGCAGGTCTTTATAAGCGTATTTTCCTTTTCTTTCTACTATCTTTATATCAGTCATGCCACCATAAACTTTATTTGTCGATGAATACAGTATCGCCGGATTTGATTTAGTTTCCCTAATAGCTTCAAGCACATTAAAACTTCCCAAAGCGTTTATTTCAAAATCCTCTCTTGGATTAGTAACAGAAGTAGTAACCGCGACCTGAGCCGCCAAATGAAATACCGCATCAAAATCAGTATTGTCTTTAAAAAGTTTTTTCAAAGCAGGATAGTCGCGGGTATCACCTTTAATAAACTTAAGTTTTTTATGTTGTTTTAACCACTTCAAATTCCACTCAGTTCCCCTGCGCGATAAATTATCAAATACCCAAACTTCATTTCCTTTTTTTAATAATCTGTCAGCTGTATTAACTCCGATAAAACCTGCTCCACCAATCACAAGAGCTTTCATAAGACCTCCATTGTAAAAATATTTAATAGTGAATTTATACCTTATATTTTAAAAGTAAATATCTTTTAAGCGCATCCTGCCAAGTTGGCATATTATCTATACCAAGTAAGTGAAAATGATAATTCTTCAGTGCCGAAAAAGCTGGCCTTTTAGCAGGTTTGCCCCACTGCTCCTGCGACAAGGTCTTTATACTGGTCTGTTTTTTCATGAGCTTCATAATTTCTTCAACCATTTGCACGCGCGAACAGTAGCCCTTATTTGCCGCATGAAAGATACCTGTCTGTTTTAATGGTAGCGTTTCATGAATCAGCTTTGCGAGATCAAGTGAGTAAGTTGGCGATGAGGCCATATCTGTTATGGCTGTGATTTCTTCACCCTTATTTATTGCTTCAGCCACATAATCCACAAAATGTTTTCTCTTAGAACCAAATATCCAAGCAGTTCTTATTATCATATACTTATACATGCCGTCTTTAATAAACTGCTCGCCTGCAACTTTTGACTTACCATAAACATTAATTGGATTTATTTTATCAGACTCATCATAAGGAGAATTTTTTTTACCATCAAAAACATAATCCGTGCTTATGTGAATCAGACGAGCATTAAAATCCTTACAAGCTTTTGCTATATTCTTCGGTCCTGTAGCATTGACACTATAAGCTAAGTCTGGATTTGCCTCGCATTTATCCACATCTGCCAATGCCGCACTATTGATAACAACTTCAGGCTTATGTGTTTTTATAAAACTATAAACCGCCTCAGAATTTGTTATATCGACATCTGCACTACCAAGCGACATTAAGTCATGCTTTTGTGAGGATATTTTTACTATATCAGAACCTAAAAGTCCATTTCCACCAAATATTACTACTTTCATTTAATGCACCAACTTCTTATTTTTTTCCATAATTTTTTTTGTAATATTCACTAAACTTAATATTTTTTAAACCCATCCACCACTTACTATTATCAGCATACCATTTTATAGTAAGAGCAAGCGCTTCTGTAAATTCATATTTTGGTTTCCAGCCGAGCTTTTTAAGTTTTGAAGAATCCAAAGCATAACGCCTATCATGAGCAAGTCTGTCTTTTACCAACTTAATCAATGCAACATTTTTTTTCAGTGCTTCCAATATTCCTTTTGCCACTTTTATATTTGGCTCTTCCACATTTCCACCTACATTATATATCTCCCCATTGATTCCTTTATGCAACACAATATCTAAACCCGAACAATTATCTTCTACATAAATCCAGTTCCTCACATTTTTACCATCCCCATAAAGTGGAAGCTCTTTTTCTTCTATGGCACGGGTTATAAATAATGGTACAAACTTTTCTGGATGCTGATATGGACCAAAATTATTTGAGCTGCGAGTAATCACAACAGGCATACCAAATGTTTTAAAGTATGAAAGGGCTATTAAATCAGCCGCTGCCTTTGAAGAAGAATATGGACTGGTAGGATCAAGTATATCTTGCTCTTTTGACTTACCTTTTTTTATACTTCCATAAACTTCATCTGTTGAAATATGCAAAAATTTCTTTATTCCTTCTAATCTTGCTGCTTCCAACATATTGAAGGTGCCTTTAACATTTGTTTCTATGAATGCTTCTGGACCTATTATAGACCTGTCCACATGCGACTCTGCCGCAAAATGAACTATCATGTCCTGCCCTTTTACTGCCGTCTTTACTGCTTCAAAGTCACATATATCGCCTTTAATAAACCTAAAGTTCTTATTTTTTTTAAATTTTATTATAGTTTCAGGATTTGAAGCATAGGTCATAGCATCAAATACGGTGAGCGTGTAATTTTTATATTTCTTCAACATATATTCCGTGAAGTTTGAACCAATAAAGCCTGCGCCGCCGGTGATTAGAACTTTCAATTGAAACCTCCGTATTTTTTTATCATTAGTACAAAATCCATTATCTTAGCTGTCTTTTCTTGCCCAATCATAAGGTATTTTTTTTGAATGTGCAGGGATTCTGAATTCATCTGGTTTTTTACTGTCATAACTTTCAGTGCAGCAGTTTATTACAATACTTTCATTTTCCGATATGCCCTTAAAACCGTGATAAACATTTGTTGGTATTTGAACCAAAATCTGATTGTGTTCACCCAAAAAAAACTCATTTACTTCACCTTTTGTTTTAGAACCTTCACGCAAATCAAAAAGAACCAGCTTAAGCATTCCTTTTACACAAACAAAATTATCCAGCTGTTTCTTATGATAGTGCCAGGCCTTTACCGTACCAGCATAAACTGTGGTCATATATATCTGTCCAAATTTAATAAACTCTTTATCATCTACTCTCAACATTTCCATCAATCTACCGCGCTCATCTGCAATTGTCTTTAATTGTTTTACTTTCACTCCATCAATCATTTGAAGCTCCTTTTGAAATGTATTTAATGGAAACTTTTAAATATGATTTGCTCCGTGTTTTTTCACAAACAAACCTGCTTCCAAAAGCGTGTCTTTTGATTCACCAGCATCCTGCCACCAGCCGTCAAGTATATTATATGTCAGCTTTCCTTGTGCAAGATAAGCATTGTTCACATCTGTTATTTCAAGCTCTCCTCTTTTTGATGGCTTTAAGGTTTTAATTTTTGAAAAAACATCATTTGGATAAAAGTAAATACCAATTACTGCCAAATCACTTATGAATTTTTTAGGTTTTTCGACTATCTTAGCTATTTTATTACCTTTCACTTGAGCCACACCATACTGTGAAGGATTTTTTACTTTTGTAAGTATTATTTTTGCCCCTGATTTCTGGGTTTCAAATTCCTTTGTGAACTTTTTAATATTTTTTTCTATTATATTATCACCTAAAACCACTACCATTTTATCATTTCCAACAAAATCCTCACATATCTTTAAGGCATCAGCAATACCACCTTCGCCTTCCTGATAACCATAATGAATATGTTTTAAACCAAAATGTTTTCCATTTCCCAAAAGCCTTAAAAAATCTCCTGAGTTTGTACCGCCTGTTATTACCATAATGTCATTTATTCCGGCATTAGCAAGCATTTCTATGGAGTAAAAAATCATGGGTTTATCATAAACAGGAAGCAAATGTTTGTTAGTAATTCTTGTCAAAGGATGTAATCTTGTACCAAGTCCACCAGCTAAAATGATTCCTTTCACTATTATTCACCTCTTTTAACATTTTTAAATGTCATATAAATAAATATGTCATTAAATACGTTTTTATTATATAAAATAAGGCTTTTTTAATCAACAAAAATATAAGAACACACTATTTTTTATGGATATTGATACATACCTTTTTCAGACAAATCCCATAGGTTTTCACCTGTAATTACTGATGGTTTTCGATAAAAACCGCCATTTCCGCTATTAATCACACACATATTACGCTTAGCCAAACCCAAAATAGTCCGTTTATCAACCTGACAGGAGTATATTATGCAGTCAGATTTCTTCTCAATATCCGATGTCAGACTTTTTATAAATAGCAAACTTTTATCACCTGCTGTTATTTCTGTACTTATAGGAGTAAAGGAAATAGAAGTTCTACCATCTTCTTTGACATTAAACTCTCCATCTATCAGTTTTGTTTTTTCAAACGCAGTAGCGGTTTCATAACTTAAATTATCAGCATAAATACTTTTTATCACAAAGCTTCTTTTCAGCGCTTCCAGATTTTTCTTATTTTCTACCGAGTATAGCACTAACTCGTCTATATTATTAATACCTTTGTATCTTAAAAATGGTACGACAGTATTTTTAACCCCAAAGTTGTTTTTATAATCGTCACTGCCAAGCATAAGTATTTTCTTGTTTTCTGCAGTTACAAAGATCGTTGCATTGATTCCACGAACACTTAAAGCATAGAATTTTGCTTTTAATTCAGGCATTAGAATATGTAATGACATCCACACACATATCACTACAGCTAAACTTATTTTTAAATTAACTTTTTTAATTTTCATATTAATATCTTCAAAAGGAAGTATCAAAAAGAATATATAATATAAAAAACTCAAAACTACAGGCATTGTTTTTACTGAAATTGCCGCATAAGGTATAGCCGCCAATATATCTACAATAAGCATCATACCCTTTATCATTAGCCATATAGTTGCACCAAAAACTTTTCCTATCTGTAAACTTATTGAACCAAACAGCCACATAGCAAAACCCAATATAGATATCATTCCAGCTAAAGGCACTATAAATATATTTGCAAGGACTGATATTATAGAGACCTGATGAAATGTATCTGCCATAACAGGACTTAAAAATAATTGCGCAGCAATAGTAGAAGCCAGCGTTCCTGAAAGCCATTTGGGAAGACCTTTAAATAAGTTTTCCACCCAATCTATAAAATATATAATTCCAAATGTAGCCAGAAAAGATAATTGAAAACCCACATCATAAATATTAGAAGGATTAAATATAAGTAATATAAAAGCCGCGATAGAAAGAGAATTAATTAAATCAGTATCCTTTTCCATTATCAGACCTAATAGCACCACATACCCCATGATAGTTGCCCTGACTATAGAAGCACCTGCCCCAGTGATAATAGCGAAAACAGTTATAAACAAAAGAGTGATTACTGCCGCTACTTTTCTTTTAACTTTAAGTATTTTAAGAAGAAGAAATATAAAAAGTGCAATCAAACCCACATTCATACCAGAAACAGCAAGTATATGTACGGTGCCAGTTATTTTAAATTTGTCATATATATCATCTGGGATTACCCGCTGATTTCCAAGCATAAGACCGTTCATTATTTCAGCTTCAGCTTTCGGTATTGAAGAGTATATTATCTCCAGCAATTTTTCTTTTATTTTATATGAATAATATTTAAAATAATTATCAATTTCAAAACTTTGTTTTTCACACGCTGTGTCCTTAGCAAAAACCGTATAAAAAACTTGTTTGTATTTCAAGTAGCGTTTGTAATCAAACTCACCCAGATTTTTAGGTTCAACAGGTGGACGCAATTGTCCTTTAATATATAATACATCACCATATTTCGGTATAAAGCCAAGATTTTTTTCTATAGTTACTCTAATTTTTCCACGGAGTCCAGTTATTTCCCTCCCATTTTCAAAAACACTTAATAATTTGCCTGTAAAATATGTTTTATTATCATTACACTCAGGGTCATCTTTCACATACACTTTCACCCCTGTTATTTTAGTATTTTTATCTATATGCGCCATATATACCCTTATATCATTAGTAGAAATATAAGTGTTTTGAAAGGAGAAAAGAGCCAACCCAAGAAAAATAAAAACAATAAAAATTAATTGACTGTATTTTTTACTAAAAATCGCATATAAAATAATAACAATTATCAACAAGCTTATAGCAACTATACAATTTAAGGAAGTAAATCCTGCGATTGCCATACCTAAAATTAAAGCAAAGGTAATAAAAAGTAACGGTCTATTCACTTAGAAGTATCCGTTATAATGTACTTTTGCAATTTTTGCAGTTTTTTTGCTGTTATCCCTTTGACTTTCTTTAAGTCATTAATTGTTTTATATTCCCCTCGCTCCTGCCGTAGCGTAACAATTCTTTCTGCTATTGTTTTTCCTACTCCTGGAAGCTTATCTAATTCTTCGGCAGTTGCTGTATTAATATTTACAAGCAGAGGCATAGAAATAGAATCATTAATTTGGATTTTTTTATTATAAGAAAAGAAAATATTAATTAACAGACCTACACACACGGCCAATACAATAGAAATAAGTATATTTCTTTCTTCCGAAGTTAACTTCAAAATCCCCCCTATATTTTACGCCTTGCTTAATCTGTATCTTTAAACCTTCCAGCTGCTTTTGTATATCCTATGTTTAACCAATCTATCAAAAAGGTCTCAACAATATCAAACTTTTTATTATATTTTTCCATATCAATTTTATCCATTTTACCAAGCACATAATCCACTGTCTGTGTTTTATGTTCAGGTTTACCAACGCCTATTCTGATGCGTGGGAAATCTTTGGTTCCTAATCTTTCAGTAATAGATTTGATTCCATTATGTCCGCCATCTCCGCCACCTGTCTTAATTTTTATCTTATATGGAGGTATATCTATGTCATCATGTATTATTAAAATATTTTCTGTTTTGATTTTATATTTATCAGCAAAATACTTAACCGCATCTCCTGATAGGTTCATATAAGTAAGTGGTTTGATAATAACTGTCTCAACTGAATCAATTATTTTTTCTGCAAATTGAGCAATCTTGTTTTTGGCACTGATTCTAAACTTTTGTTTTTCTGCAAAATAATCAATAAATTCAAAACCAATATTATGCCGTGTATGAGTATATTCTGGTCCCTTATTGCCAAGTCCTGCAATTAGCTTCATAAGCCCCCTGCTCTTTTGCGTTTTAATTCTTGATAGGCATTATTATATGATAAAAACAAAATAAAAACCATTATAAAACATACACACTCCTAAAATAAAAAAGCCCGCGGTTATTACGCCGCGGGCTTTGTATAAAACGCTTGTATAAGCGTTATTTTTTCTTTTCTGGCTTCTTTTCTTCCTTCGCTGGTGCTCCACCTTTTGCAGGTGCGGCTCCCTTTGCAGGTGCTGCTCCTTCTTCGCCTTCGGCTACAGCTCTTTCTTTCTTAATCAGTTCTGGCTGTGATGCTGTAGTAGCTTCTGCTGCTGCTGCGTCTTCAGGTTTTACTACTTCCTCTATCTTGTGCGCGACAACCGTGAACACAACCTTATGTGGGTCTGTCATGATTTCTACGCCTTCCATTTTCGGTATTTCGCTTACTGCTATAGCTGCTCCTATTTTAAGAGCAGTAATATCTATAGTAATTTTTGCTGGCAAATCTTTTGGAAGACAACGAACCTGCACTGACCTTGTAACGAACTCAAGGTTGCCGCCGATTTTAACGCCTTCTGATGTACCTGTTCCAAATATAGGAAGCTTAAATATAGATTTCTCTTTTTCTGAAATCTGCTTAAAATCAGCGTGTATAATCTCTTCCGTGCTTGGATCTCTTTGTACTTCCTGAATTACTACTATTTTTTCTTCGTTCATGCCTTTACCAGTTAGCTTTAAAGTTATCAAGAGTGTACCTTCAGATAAATGCTTCACTGTTTTTTCAATATCTTTTATCCTTATTTCTATTGGCATGCTCTTTGTTTCTTTTCCATAAACTACAGCTGGAACTTTACCATCTTTTTTCAATTTCCTTGCCTCTACTTTTTCTTCTCTTACTGTTCCTTCTAAAATTACCTTTTCCATTTCTTCCTCCTGCATAAATTGACAACGCTTTGCTGTCTTCATTTTTCATTCCGCAATCCGAATCCCCCATCCCGCTTCTAACGGTACTCAAGACCGGTGCTATATACTGGCAACACTTACCGCCTGTAAATTCTATTTAAAAAGCTGACTTATCGTTTTCTCTTCGTGAATACTTGTAATTGCTTCAGCAAAAAGTTCTGCTACCGACAAGACCGTAATTTTCTTTATATTTTTTCTGTCAAATTGCGGTATCGTATCAGTTACAACAACTTCTTTTATAGGTGAATCCATTATTTTTTCTATTGCCTGACCTGAAAAAAGTCCATGTGTCATGCAAGCATATATGTCTTTAGCGCCTCTTGCTTTTAAAAATTTAGCAGCGTGTACCAAGGTGCCACCAGTAGCTATCATATCGTCAGGAATAATAACATTCTTTCCTTTAACATCTCCGATTAGGTGCATGGCTTCTACTGATTCAGGACCAGTTCTTTTTTTATCAACAACCGCGAGCTCTACTTTTAATCTTTCCGCAAAATACCACGCGAGCTTTATGCCGCCAATATCCGAAGTAGAAATAACAAAGTTCTTTAAATTTTTCTTTTTAAAATACTTTATGAAAACTGGTGCTGCAAGTAAATGATCCAAAGGAATATCAAAAAATCCCTGTATCTGTCCAGCATGTAAGTCCATAGTTAAAACTCTATTGGCTCCTGCTACAGTCAACAAATTCGCAACAAGCTTTGCAGTGATCGGCACTCTTGGTTGGTCTTTTCTATCTTGTCTGGCATAACCATAAAAAGGAAGAACTGCTGTTATCCTTTTTGCAGAAGCGCGTTTCAAAGCATCTATCATACATAAAAGTTCCATTAAGTTATCATTAGCCGGCGGACATGTGGACTGAAGAATAAAAACATCCTTGCCGCGCACATTATCATTTATTTTAACTCTGATTTCGCCTTCTGGAAACTTACCTACATAAGCATCACCGAGTTTCATTTTCATTTTTTCAGCTACTGCTTTTGCCAAATTTATATTCGAGTTTCCGGAAAATAAAATCATTTCTTTTTGCTCCTTTTTGTAACCCATTTTTCTTTATTTATTTGCCTGGCGCGTGCAACTGCAAGTGCTTGAGCAGGAACATTTTCAGTTATTACCGAACCAGCAGCGATTACTGCTCCACTACCTACTTTAACTGGAGCGACAAACTTAGTGTCGCTTCCAACAAAAACATTATCACCAATAATTGTTTTACTTTTTTTAAAGCCATCATAATTACAAGTAATCGTTCCGGCTCCTATATTTACTCCAGAGCCTATTTTAGCGTCTCCGATATAACTCAAATGTGAAACAAAAGTATTATTTCCTATAGTTGATTTTTTTATCTCCACATAATTTCCGATTCTGCAGTTATCACCGATAACCGTGCCCGGCCTTATGTGTGCGAAGGGTCCGATATTACAGCCCTTGCCTATACGGGACAATCCTTTTATGACAGTAAATGGTTGTATTACAGTATCTGTTCCGATACTCACATTCTCATCAATAAATACCGTATCAAAATCAACAATAGTTATACCATTTTTGGAAAACTTTTCAAGCGTTTTTTTATTCTTCATTTTTCCAGCTTCCATAAGTTGCACCCTGTCATTTATTCCGGCCACTTCTGCGTAATTCACTATTTTTGGCCTTATTTTTATACCTTTTTCTGTCATAAGCCCTACTATATCTGTCAAATAATACTCTTTTTTAAGTGCATTTAGCTTTATCTTACCTATATATTCTTTCAAGTAATTTTTATCAAAAATATAAACTCCACCATTAATTAAGCGGATTTTCTGCTCGTCAGAGGTGGCATTTTTCTCTTCCACTATGCTTTTTATATAGCCATGTGAGTCCCTAATAATCCTGCCATAACCGAAAGGATTTTCCACCTGCGAAGTTAAAATTATACCACCCGGCTTTTCATTTGTAAACTCATTAATTGTTTTCCTTATAGTATCAGCTTCTATGAGCGGCACATCCCCGCTTAAAATAAGAATTGCTTCTTTATATGAAATTTTTGCCTTAAGCGCTGTAGAAATAGCATGTGCGGTCCCAAGTTGTTTTTTTTGTATGACAATTTTAATTTTTCCTGCCGGATATGTAAGTTCTGCGAATTTTTTCAGTTCAGGAAAGTTTGCTCCCGCAATTAAAACTATATGCTTAATTCCGGCCTTATGACAGGCATCAATCACATGTGCTAACATTGGTTTGCCTGCTATTTCGTGTAGCACTTTTGTTTTATTTGATTTCATTCGCAGGCCCAAACCTGCCGCCATTATCAAAGCAGTTACATTCATTTACATTCTCCGCTTTTTGCTTTATCACAACTGGCGCAAGGCGCAGCAGGTTTTTCAGCTGAGGCCTTGCTCGCATAATCAGACCCTGCCTTGCGTTTATAATCCGTTTCATAAAAACCACCGCCTTTTAAAATAAAGGCAGTATTATTTCCTATCAAACGCTTAAGTCCTGCAGTTTTACAAGTAGGACAAACTGTCAAAGCATCAAGCTTTATTGAGTGCTCTATATCAAAGCTTCCGCATTTTTTACATTCGTATGTATAGCTTGGCACACTTTACTCCTTAAGTTTTAATTACTTATGTTCGTAATCCTTACATTCTTTCTTATTCGGTCTTTCTGGGTGCGGACAAGTATTAGGATGGTCCAATCTGCAAGTATCACAAAGAAAACCATTGTCCATTTTTATCATAAGCTTAATTATATTGGTCTTTAGCTGCTTCCAAAAATTCATATTTTGTCCTTTTGAGAAGTTTAAATGATTATAATGGATTTGGGGAATTTGTCAAGCAGCAGGGTTTGCTCGATTTTATGTATATAAAACGAAATTATAATGAATAAATACTGCCAATTTCACAAAGAGTTTATTATAATACTTTGGTGATAAACTTTATAACCGCTAATTGAATTTCGTCTCTGATTTTTTTTGTACTTTCAAGCTTTTGCTCATAAGTACCTTCACTTTTGGAAGGATCCTTAAAAGGCCAGTGCAGGCGTTTTGTCACTCCCATAAATATAGGACAGCGTTCAGCTGCCTCTGGATCACATACAGTAATCACATATGAAAACATTCTACCTTCTTTATAAAAATCAAAAACTGATTTTGTTTTATTTCCTGCTATATCTATACCAGCGTCTTTCATGGCATCCACTACTATCGGGTTTAACTTGCCTGGTTCAATTCCAGCGCTTTCAGCTATAAATCTATCACCTGCAAGTTTGTTTAAAAATGCTTCTGCCATTTGTGAACGGGCAGAATTGTGAATGCAAACAAACAACACTTTTATTTTATCCATTTTTACTCCTTTTGTATTTTAGTTTACTTTTCAAAATCATGTTTTATTGTTTTCGCATCAACCATGTAAACAATATCTTCATCTATATTTGTTATATGGTCTGCCATTCTTTCCAAATGTTTTGCTATCATAATAAGTTCTATTCCAGATTTAATATTGCCGCTATCTTGCATCATAAAAGTCAGCACTTCCCTAAATACTTGAACATACAATCCATCCACTTTTGTATCTCTTTCGACTATTTTTCTTGCCAACTCAGAATTATTCTCAATCAAAGCACTTATGGAATCTTTCAACATTGAACGAACAGTTTCAGCCATTTTAGGTATATCTATCAATGGTTTTAACAGAGGATACTTAATCAATATCCTCGTTTTATGCGCTATATTTGCTGCTAAATCTCCCATTCTTTCCAAATCACTATTTATTTTCATAACTGATGTTACAAAACGCAAATCATTGGCTATAGGCTGTCTTCTTGCCAATAATTCCAAACACTGTTTTTCAATTTCTATTTCAAGCATATCCATTTGTTCATCGTCTTCTTCTACTGCCAGTGCTAATTCATCACTTCTCTCTACCAGTGACTTAATAGCTCTGGATATGGCCTCATCAACTAAAGCTGCCATTTTTAATATATCTTTCTTTAAGACATTCAGTTCTTCATCAAATTGCCTGTCCATAAAATCCTCCTATAATATATTTGATATTTACTGCCACTCTTGTTCAACCAAACCTTCCAGTGATATAGTCTTCTGTCATTTTATTTCCCGGTTTTGTAAACATTTTTACAGTTTCATCATATTCTATTATTTCCCCCAACATAAAGAAAGCAGTTTTGTCAGCCACACGCGCCGCCTGTTGCATATTGTGTGTCACTATCACTATAGTATAATCTTTTTTTAATACTTGTATTAGTTCCTCTATCTTTGCTGTTGAAATTGGGTCCAGCGAGGCAGTTGGCTCATCCATAAGTATAACCTCTGGTTTTATTACCAATGCCCTTGCTATACAAAGTCTTTGTTGCTGTCCGCCAGAAAGTTCAAAAGCACTCTTATCTAAATCATCTTTTACCTCGTCCCAAACACCAGCTTCCATAAGACTTTTTTCTATTTTTTCTTCCAGCTCTTTTTTATCTTTAAAAAGGCGATTCACCCGCAGGCCATATGCAATATTTTCAAATATGGTTTTTGGAAAAGGATTTGGTTTTTGAAATACCATACCCACTCGCCTGCGCAAGTTTGTCACATCTATATTTTTATCATATACATCTTTTCCATCAATCATCATTTTTCCGTCAGTTTTAAAGTTTTCTATCAGGTCGTTCATGCGATTAATGGAACGCAAAAAAGTAGATTTACCACATCCAGATGGACCTATCATTGCCATAATTTTATTTGCCGGAATATCTATATTGATATTCTTTAAAGCATGCTTTTCACCATAATAAGCATTAAAGTCTTTTACCGTTATCCTATTAGCAATAGTTACTTCACTCATATTATTCTCCTATTTATATTTACCATTTTCTCGCCCTTCTTGACTTAATTCTTATATATATTGCCAAACCATTTATTACCAGTACAAGAATAAGTAAAACCAAAGCTGTCCCATATGCTATTTCAGTTTGACCACTTTTTGAACCTTCTGTCATAAGTGCGTATATATGATATGGAAGAGCCATTACTTTTGAAAAAAGTGAGTTAGGTAACCTGGTGGTGTAGAAGGTAGCGGCTGTCATAAGTATAGGAGCAGTTTCACCAGCGGCCCTACCTACACTAAGTATTATTCCTGTAAGAATACCCGACACTGAATTTGGCAATATTATTTTATACATAGTTTCCCATCTTGTTGCACCAAGAGAAAGTGAAGCTTCCTTAAAAGCTTTAGGTACCGTAAGCAGAGCTTCTTCTGATGCCCCTATTATGGTAGGCAATATAAGTATTCCAAGAACCAAAGAACCCGATAGAAGACAAACTCCAAACTGCATATATTTCACAAAAAACATCAGACCAAAAAGTCCAAATACTATGGACGGCACACCCGCAAGTGAATTAATACCTATCCTTACTATCCTCACAAATTTCTGACTTGTAGCATATTCAGTCAACCAAACTGCCGTCAATACACCAGTAGGTAGGGCAAAAATTAAAGCGCCTAAAGATAATAAAAAAGTCCCGAGTATAGCTGGAAATATACCACCTTTGACCATACCATCCCGTGGGGTTTGTGTTATAAAATCCAAATTAACTACCCTAAAACCTTTCATAAAAATATACAACAACAATATGCCCAGAGATAAAATGACTATGAAAATACAAATTTTAATTATTGTAAAACCTATTTCCTGCGCTATTGTCCTGTCATTTTTACTTTTAAATGCCTTAATCAGCTGGTTAAACATTTCTCTTTCCTTTCTGAAAATGATCCGCAATCAGATTAAAAATAATGTTTATTATAAATAATACAAGCCCCATGGCAAAAAGAGCGTGATAGTGAGGACTGCCTATTACTGTCTCACCCATCTCTCCTGCAATAGCAGCTGTCATAGGCCTCATAGGAACAAAAAGTCCAGTCGGTATTTTTACCGCTCCACCAGCTACCATTAATACAGTCATTGTTTCTCCAAGAGCTCTGCTTACACCAAGTATAATAGATGTAAATATACCTGTCTTTGCCGCAGGCATAATAGCTTTGACTATAGTTTCCCACCTATTAGCACCCAATGCGTATGAAGCATTTCTTAAATCCTTTGATATAGCCGATATAGCATCCTCCGAAATACTTGCAACTGTAGGTATGGCCATAAGCCCTAATATGATTGCTGCTGTAAATCCGCATAATCCTGTGTCAAGATGGAATACTTTTTGTACTATAGGAGCCACAAACACTATACCGAAAAATCCAAATACCACCGAAGGAATCCCAGCAAGTATTTCCATTATAGGTTTGATAACTTCCTTTACTTTAGGCGTTGCAATTTCAGCTATATATACGGCACTTCCCAAGCCGAGAGGGATGGCAAAAAGTATAGCTCCAAAAGTCACATAAAAAGATGCAACCATAAGCGACCATATACCCAATGATGGTTTTTCTGCCGTAGGAATCCACTCAGATCCAAAAAGAAAACCCTGTAGACTGACTGTTTTAAAAACAGGTAAAGAAGTTGTAACCAAGGTAAAGGCTATCCCAAGTAAAAAAATGAGCGATACCGATGCCGTTATAGGAAGTATACGCTCTATAAAATTTTTTCTCATACCTTTATTGATTGACATAATTTACCTCGATTTCATATCTTTCTTTTATAATTTAATCATACTCAATTAGGGTTTAGGAACTGTTTTTTAATTGTTAAGATTGTGTTAATTTTATTTGCATGTCTGTCTTTATAAAAGCCAAAGGCCCGCATTTTGCGGGCCTTTGGCAAAAAAAACATAATAATTGAAATCGTATAAAAGAAATTACTTTATAGTAACAAAACCTGTTTCTTTTACTATTTTCTGTCCTTCAGCACTAAGAATAAAATCAATAAAATCCTTAGCTATGCCTGTAGGTTCGCCATTTGTGTACATAAAAAGCGGCCTTGCAAGTTTGTATGTTCCATCTAATACTGTTGCATCAGAAGGAGTTACGCCATCAATCGTTACTGATTTTAAATCTGATGTCAAATATCCAAGTCCAACATAACCAATCGCGCCTGGTGTCTTTGCCACTGTTTCAGCTATTTCCTTGTTGGATGCCATCATTAATGAATCAGTTCTTAATTTTGCTCCACCTAATACTTTTTCATTGAAAACTTCAAAAGTTCCAGAAGCACTGTCCCGCGATATAACAACAATAGCATCGCCTGTTCCCCCAACCTGTTTCCATTTTGATATTTCTCCTGAATAGATACCCTTAAGCTGTTCAAGCGTTAATGCTGTTGCCTTGTTTCCGTTATTAATAACAATTGCAATTCCGTCATTTGCAATTATAGTTCCTATCGCATTTACACCTTTTGACTTTGCGAGAACAAATTCTTTTGACTTCATCGGTCTTGAAGAATTTGCAATTTCACAAGAACTTTCTATCAAAGCAGCAACTCCAACGCCTGATCCGCCGCCTGATACTGTTATATCAGCATCTTTGTTTACTTTCATAAAAGCTTCTGCTTCTGCCTGTGCTATCGGAAGAACTGTTGTGGAACCCTGTGTTGATAATTTATTTGAAGCTTTTTCAGCCCACGGAAATTTCCAAGCAAATGCTGGAACCGCAAGCACTGCAGCAAAAGCTGCTACTATCGCGATCTTTACTAATTTTTTCATTTTCATTCTCCTTTTTTTTAATTTCTGTTTATCTTTCTTTACTACTTACCAAGACCACTTTGTCTGCGCCCAGAAGTAATTCAAATTAGCTGTTCCTGCATCGTTAGTAGAGTTTCCTTTTCCAACATCATTATTTGGGAACTTTAACTGATCAACTTCATAACCAAACTGTAACAATACTGCTTCATTTAGTTTATAATTAATACCAGCCTGCCAAACATTTCTGTCATCTCTTACTGTTTTTGTATCTGGATTATTCTGCATCCACATTGCGTTAAGCTGTAATGAATCTGATAAGTTTATTCCAAGATAAGAACTCCAACCAACTAAAACTCCTGAAGCCGAACCTGAAGCTTTAGAAGCGTCAAATCTTGTCATATACTCTGTCCAACCTTCTATAGGACCTGAAGCATAACCCACTACTGCTGCGGTTGCATTAAAGTCCTTAGTTACTGCCGCACCTAAAGCACTGGTAATATTATGAATGTAAGAACCTCTCATATATATACCTGGAAGCGGTGTTACAAGTAAGCTTGCATTGTACATTTTTTCAGCATTTGTATCTAATTTTTTATATCCAGAACCTGAAAATGTTGCAAGTTCGTATGAACCAAATCCCATAGGTAATCTTCCTACTATAGCTGCTCCAAAATCTGCACTTGATGCAATACCATTTCTGTCAACTGGTTCTTTGTCTATCAAAGGATATTCCCATACATCGAGTGTTCCAAAATATACTTTTTGAATACCTACTCTGAGCTGAGCATCTATCTGTTCTAAACCAGGAACTTTTGTAAAATCAACTGAAGCATACTTTAACCAAGCTGCAAAATCAACTGCTCCTGCCGATGCTGTTGTTGCTACTACCTGACCGTACTGTACATTGTTTATATCCATTGTGATATTACCTTCATAACCTGTATCTGTTACTTTCAATCTTAAATATGTTCTTGGGATTGAAAATTGGCTTGTGTCAGACGCTGTGTCCACACTTGAACCCACTACCTTGTTTTCATATCTTAACCACTGGTAGCCATAAAACTTTACAACTGGTTCTGCTGAAGCTATAACAAAGAACGAGAGAACAAAAACCAAAGCCAATCCGAAACTAATTGCCTTTTTCATTTACTTCCTCCTTGAGTTTTTTTACATTCATTCATCTTTCATTTTTTTTGTTTTATATTTTAAGAGCGCTTTACTGGGCTTTTATTAACAACAAATCAAACATTAATTTTGCCCAACCTTATCGCTCTGTCGCTTTTTAAGAACTATTTCTTTTTACAGACATAAGTATAGAATAATGTGATTAATAACAAATGATTTGTTTGTTAATTTATGGTTAAGGTTTTAGAGGATAAAAAGATTATTTGATTGGTAATCTTACAGTAAAGGCAGTGCCTTCACCTAACTTACTTTCGACCGATATAGTTCCCTGATGAATCATTATAATGTGTTTTACTATTGAAAGACCTAAACCTGTACCCCCGAGTTTTCTTGAACGCGATTTATCAACCACATAAAATCTTTCAAAAATTCTTGGCAGTTGCTCACTTGATATTCCTATTCCTGTATCTGAGATAATCACTTTAATATCTGAAGCATCCTGCTCGGCAGTTATTGTAATGCTTCCTTTTTCTGTATATTTTACCGCATTGTCTATCAAATTAATAAATACCTGTTCTAACCTAAATACATCACCTTTAATCGAAGGCAAACCAGCTTTTATATCTACATTTACAACAAGATTCTTTGTTTTAATATTTTGCTCTAATATTTTAAGCGCATTGGCAATTAAAATATTCACATCTACTTTTTCTGCCTCAAGATTTTTCTCCATTTGTTCTAACTGTGACAAAGTAAGCAAGTCGGCTACTATATTAATAAGTCTTTCAGTATTCTTTTTTATTATCCCAATATAACGCAAAGCTTCAGGATTTTCTGTTTCCTGTTCTATAGTTTCAGCAAAACCTTTAATGGCTGTTAGCGGAGTTCTAAGCTCATGTGATACATTTCCTACAAAATCTCTTTTTATCCTTTCTAAATCCTTAAATTCAGTTATGTCATAAAGCACAAAAGCTGCTTGTTTCTTTTCCTCGATATAGCTTGAACTACATAGGTAAGTTCTTTCCTTTATATCTACTTGTCCAACAGAATATTTTCTTGTTTTAAGACCTTCTTCTATTATAGAGTTAAAAGCATAAGACATAAGGCATTCCCAATAAAAACTCCCATTTTCACAAGAGGTACCAGATATTTTACGAAAACTTTTATTACTTAATATTATCTTTCCTTTTTCATCAGTTACTATAAGTCCTTCAGCTACGGCATCTATAACAACATCAAGTTGTTTTTTCTTTTCAACAGCTTCTCCAAACAAAGTTTTGATTTGCGCCGTCATAAAGTTAAAATTTTCTGCTAAGTCTCGCATTTCTCCTTTTTCTCTAAAAGTAACTCTTGTATCAAAATCACCATTTGCCACTTTTTTAGAAGCATCAGCAAGTTCTTTAATAGGCCTATATATATTTCTTGAAAAAATAAATGCAGCAGCAAGTGCAGCACAAAGTGCCAAAATAAGTGCTTTTAGTATTCCATCACTTAATCCGTTCTCCATAGTTTTAATATCTTTTAAAGGTATACTTGCTCTAATTATTATATTTTTGTATTTTTTATCATTTGATATCAGCTCTGCGAGATAAAGCATATCCATCTTTACTGTATTAGAATACCGTACTGCCATTCCTTCTGTACCTTCAAAAGCAGTCCGTACTTCAGGGCGATTTTTATGATTGTCCATAGATTCTGGATCTCTTTCAGAATCCGCAAGAACTTGTCCCTCATTATTAATTACTGTGAGTCTAATATCAACTGATGCTTTCATTTTCTTTAATATGACTTCCAAACCTACATAATCACCTTTAGCTATATAAGGTACTATGACTGGTTTTAATATAGCATTATAACCCCGCAAATTCTGTTTTTCTGAATCCATTACCTTTTCTTTTACTGTAGTTGAAGAAAATAATATTATAAGCAACGACAAAAGAATTATTATCGCTGCATAGCCAAAAAATATCCTCCCCCAAATTGTTCTTTTCATAATTCTATTTTATACCCCACTCCACGAATATTTTTTATCATTTTTCCTGCACTTCCTAACTTTTCCCTTAGATGTTTTATGTGTACATCTACAGTCCTGTCCACCACAGTTTTTTCATTACCCCACAGATTATCCAGTAACTGTTCTCTGGAAAAAACTCTTTCCTGTTTTGAAGCAAGTATCTCAAGTATTCTGTATTCCGTTGCTGTCAGTTCAATTTTTTTGGTCTTAATCATAACTTCATGTTTTTCCGCATTAATTGTAATACTGCCAAATTTAACTAACAAAGGCTCTTCCTTTTTGACATCCCCCCTACGCAATACTGCCTTTACCCGTGCAGCAAGCTCTTTTGGGGAAAAAGGTTTTGTCATATAATCATCTGCCCCTATCTCAAGCCCTACTATTTTATCAATTTCTTCTGTTTTAGCAGTTACCATGATTACTGGTATTTTCGCATAACGATCATCTCTTTTGAGTATTTTACAGGCCTCTACACCATCTGTTCCTGGCATCATAAGGTCTAAAATTATTAGGTCAGGTGTGCTTTTAGAAATAGCTTTCAAAAAACTATCTGCATCTTCGTATTCTTTAACCTTGTATCCTGCTTTTTTAAGATTAACGGAAATCAGTTCTCTTATGTCTTCTTCATCATCAATAACTGCTATTAATTTATCCACATAGCACCTCCTTTTATTAATGCTATTATACTAAAAATATTGTGTTGAATATATGGAATTATTGTTAAGATTTGGTTAATAAAAAACTTATATATATTTATGATGTTTTTTCAATCATTACCTTTATGCCTTGTATTATAGAACTTTTATTGATTCTGTTCCGCCAAGTATTATTTCAAGTCTTCCTTTGTAATCTTTAATTCGTCCTTCTACTCTAACTTTCTTACCAAGATAACATTTTTCTGGTTTATCAGGAAATCTTGAAAACTTAGTTGAAAATATTACAAGAGTAATCGAATTTTTATAATCTTTATCTAAATTCAGATAACATACTTTTCCGTTATTGTAAGCAGACACAATTTCACCTTCAAATATGACATAGGAATCAACATACTTTGCCGCATCTTTCCAGTTAATGTTAATTTTTTCTTTACTGAACCTTTTTTCTTGATTACCAGCAAATGATGACTCTCCCTGTGTAGCAGGTGCAGAGGCAATTACTTGCCTGCTATTAGACATTAAAGGATTTACTATCCACATTTTACCGCTAAAAATTACAAGTAATACTGCGACTGTAACAAAAGCTGTTTTAAAATAAAAATCTTTATTATTCATTTTTTCACCTGTCCCCCGGCCTCATTAACCCAGAGACCTCTTCTTATTTTTTTTGCTATATTTTCAAGGACTGGAAAGTTCTTAGTCCTGGAATTTGGATCTTTCACATAGGCATACGCCAAACCCTGTTTTATCATTTCAGCATTTATATTTTCATCATTTAAAAATATCATAGCAAGCGTTCTACCATAAACATCATATTCGTTTGTGGTTTCGTATTCAAAAACACAGGTCTTGCCTTCTATGCGCGCTTTTAAATATTCTTTTGCTTCTTTACCAAATCTTTGGATTGGTTGATCAGGATGATTTGTCTCTGGAGAATCTATACCCACAAGTCGTATTATGCGTTGATCCGATAGCTTAACCGTATCTCCATCTACCACATACTCAACTATTGCAGTGAATTTTTTAAACTGACTCTCTTGACTAATATGTTTAATTGAAAGCCCGCCAAAATATATACATGCTAATACGATGGCTGTGATGACAATAGTTTTTATATAAAAATCTGTTTTCATTTATCCCCCATCATTATTTTTTTTGATTAATTAATGTATTATATCACTTGCCACTTTTTAAGCAATCAACCTTTTAATTCTTCACTTAACCTCTTGGGTGAAACTTTTTATGTATCTTTTTTAATCTGGTTTTATCTACATGAGTATAAATCTGTGTAGTAGATATATCAGCATGTCCTAACATTTCCTGAACAGAGCGTAAGTCAGCACCACCAGCTAAAAGATGTGTAGCAAAGGAATGCCGAAAAATATGTGGGTAAACATCTTTTTCTATGTTTGCTTTTTTTGCGTAGTTTTTTACCACTTTCCATATACCTTCTCTTGTGAATCTTTTACCTAATCTTGTAATAAATAAATGTGGTGAAAAATCTTTTAAAAATGTTTTTCTTATGTCTATATAGTCAGCCAGCGTTTCCACTACATAGTCACCTATGGGTACTAATCTTTCTTTTGAACCCTTGCCAAAACATTTCAGTACTTTTTCATCCAAATTTATATCAGTTAATTCTAAGCCTGCAAGCTCAGAAACACGCAAACCTGCAGAATATAAAAGTTCCAAAATAGCCTTATCTCTGATGCCTTCTTTTTTTGACATATCTGGCGCTGATAAAAGTTTTGATATATCTTCGCTCGTTAAAGTTTCAGGAATTATTTTATTTGTCTTGAAGGAATCCATGTCTTCAAAAGGACTTTTTTTCAAACGCCCTGTTCTAACTAAATATTTATAAAAGTTTTTTACCGCCACTAATGACCTGGCAATAGACAAAG